>CAZJJF010000016.1:0-21704 GCA_964546245.1 uncultured Anaerolineales bacterium | reverse complement strand
TCGATGGCCTCGCGCGCGATGATGGTCTCCAGGTCGTCAGTGCCACCCAGGATGGGCACATCGGGATGGCCGATTCGGTCGGGGCGGTCCTCAACAAAGCCGACAAGCTGGTAGCCCAGCTCCGGCGAGCGCAGCACCCGGTCGGCAACGACGCGACCGGAGTCACCCGCGCCGACAATGAGTAACCGCTCCACGCCGATGCGCTGTCGATGCAGGTACGAACTGACACCGGCCAGGGTGATACGCTCCAGACTCAGCAGGAGCAAGGTGAGAATCCACGTCAGGACGATGATCCAGCGCGAATAGTCCAGACCGGGAAGCAGCAATGTAGTGAAGGCTACCGTCAGGACGACACCAATAGAGCCAGCGCCGATGATGCGTGTCACCTCATCCAGGGTCGATTGGCTGCGCGACCGGTGATATAGGCGGGCGAAGAAGAAGACAACGACGATCATCACCGCGTTTAGCGCCGCCATCGGCATGTAGTTCTGAAACGGAGGTGACGCTGGGCGGAAGCGCAGGTACATCTGGTAGGCCAGAAAGAATGCCAACCAGGCCATCGCGGCATCCAGCACCGCCGTCAGAATATTAGCCAGGTTCTCATTACGTCGCGTCATGGTGTCCTCCCGCCCTTCCCGGCCTCAGAAGGAGACGCCTGGAGCGCCTCGAGCATGAGGCGGGGACCGCCGCGCACCGCGAAGCCGGCCATGACGAGCCAGTGCAGCCACATGGGGGCTTCAGCTTCATAGTGCTTGTGGTAGAAGAGCCATTCGGCGCGCTTGAATTCGCGCTGGGCGCGCACACTCTGCTTGCTGGACTGCCGCTTGTAGTGGCGAACGATGACGCTCGGATTATACCATACCTGCCACCCGGCGGCGCGGATACGTTTGGCCCAGTCCAGGTCCTCGCCGTACATGAAGAAACGCTCGTCCAGCAGGCCCGCCTGCTGGATGGCCTGGCGGCGCACCAGCATAAACGCCCCGACGACCGAATCCACCAGCGACAACTGGTCCTCGGGGAGGTAAGTCATATTGTAGCGGCCAAAGCGCGCACTCCTGGGAAAGAGGCGCGCCAGACGTGCGAAGCGATAGAAGCTGACCGCTGGCGTCGGTTCACCTCGCCGGCAGGCCAGGTCGAGCGTACCATCGGCAAGCACGAGGCGCGGGCCGGCCGCGCCCGCGCGAGGGTGAGCCTCCATGAAGGCGACCATGTCGCGCAGGGCCGTGGGCGGCAGCAGCGTATCCGGATTTAGCAGCAGCGCGTAGCGCGCCGTCGGCGTGGCGGGGTGGCGGGGCATGCTATGCGCAGCCGACAGGGGGGCTTCCTCGGCCAGGGCGCGGAAGCCAAAGGCGCGCAGCCCCAGGTTATTGGCGTAGGAGTAGCCGCCATTCACCGGCGCGCGAATAAGCTCCACTTGGGCAAACTCCGCGGCCACCATATCCGCGCTGCCGTCGGTCGAGCAGTTGTCAACGACACACACGGCGTACGTCACGCCCTCGCTCGCCAGGACCGAGCGCAGGCAGTCGCGCAGCAGATCGCGCACGTTGTACTGGACAATGACAATGGCTACGTCGATCATCGGCGTCTATGCTTCATGCGCCAGGCCACCCCAACTGGATAGCCCAGCATCTTCGCCACGTCGCCTGTCACGCGAATCAGTGGCGTCCACGCCGCCGCGCGTAACCGCGCCGCCCGCGGCCAGCCCCGCGTCAGGCGCACGAGACGCTTATAAGGGGTAAACAGCATCGCTGCCAGACCCAGCGTCAAGGCGACCCAGGCTGCCCAGCGACGCAGCCCCAGGAGCAGCAACAGCGGAGCCGCCACCATATACGTCGCGTATCGAATCGCGTGCCGCCGGGGCCACAGTCCCGCCTTGCCGTCGCCGCGTGCGTATAGATAGTATTGGCGGGCGAAGGCGCGCAGCGACGAGCGCGGCCGGAAGTGGGCCACCGCCGTCGGGGCCCAGCCAAAAGTTGGCGTGCGCGCCCGCAAGTCGAGATCGAAGATGACATCTTCGCAATAGTCCAGCCACTCCGGGTAGCCGCCGACGGCCTGCCAGGCGCACTTGCGAAAGGCAACCGAGCGGCTAGAGGGGATGAAGCGGTCGGGCCGGACATCCTCGACGGCCGGTAGCGTCGTCGCGCCCAGCGCCGTCTCGAAGACGCCACGGGGGTCGGGCACGAAGAAGCCGCTGACCACATCGAGAGCCGGATCGGCCAGGGGCGCGATCAGGTCGGCCAACCAGTTGGGTTCCAGCCACACCCCCGCGTCGGTCGAGGCGATGATATCGCCGACGGCCGCGCGAATGGCAACATTACGCCCCGCAGCAATGTTGGTCCCCGGCGCGGCGATGACGCGCAGCGGCCACGGCGCGCGCTCGGCATAGGCGCGCAGAACGGCGGCTGTGCCATCAGTGGAGCCGCCGTCGGCAATGACCACCTCGTCCGGCGGCCGCGTCTGGGCCAGCAGACTATCGAGCAGGCGGGGCAGGTTGGCCGCCTCGTTCTTCACAGTGCAGATCACGGTGACTTGCATGACACCTCATTATAGGGCGAACAACCGAGCGCGCCAAAAAACCCGGCCCTGCTCGTGCAGGAAGGCCACACCCCACACGTTCGGCGGCGGATGCCACTCCGCCGTCCACCGAGCGCTACCCGCGTATGGGGTTAGACTAACGACCTCAAACGGGCTATAATGCTCCGAACGCTCGGTTACTGAGGGAAGCGATGATTGCGTCGGTAGATGGGATTCTGTTGGCGACGGATGAGAGCAGCGTGGTGATCGGCGTCGGTGGCATCGGGCTGCGCGTGCGTGTCCCTACCACAGTCGTAGATCGGGCCGGGCCGATAGGCAGCCCCATCCACCTGACAACGCACTTGCACGTGCGCGAGAACGAGCTAGCCCTATACGGCTTTAGTTCCGAGACCGAACTGGAGCTATTCGACCAGCTGTTGACGGTCAAGGGCGTCGGGCCACGCATGGCGCTGGCCGTTCTTTCGCGCATCAACCCCGATACGCTCCAGGCCGCCATCGCCGCCGGGCAGATCGACGTGCTGACTCAGGTGCCGGGCGTTGGTCGACGCACGGCGCAACAGATGATCGTCGATCTCAAGGGCAAGCTTGACCTGGCCAGCGTCGGCCTGGCGCCCGCGCCGGCGGGGTTGGGCTTCGCCGATGCCGAGGTCATCGAGGCCCTCACCAGTCTCGGCTATAGCGTCGCTGAGGCCCAGGCCGCGCTGCGGGGGCTACCGGCTGACCAACCTTTGACAACCGAAGAGAAGGTTTTCCTTGCCCTCCAATCCTTTGGCGGAGGGCGGTGATGCGCCATACCCTTCGCAGCCTCTTCGCCGCCTGCCTGCTGTCCGCCACCCTGGCGTGGGCGGCGGTTGCCTCGGCCGACGGCCCCACCGACCTCTACGCGCCGCCCGATGCTGTCCAACTGCTGCCGCAACCAGCGGCGGCGGGTGATGTCCTGAGTCTCAAGGTCACGGCGCGCAATGGGTCAACGCGAGCCGCGTACAATGTCCAGGCGCGGGTATTTCTGCGCCGCAACGGCCAGGATACCCGGCTGGCCGACGTGAAGCTGGGAACGGTTGGGGCACGAGGATCCGCTTCCGGCGCGGCCGAGTGGGCCTGGGACACCCAGGGCCTGAGTGGCCCGCAAACCCTCATCGTCCAGATCGACCCCGACGACCGTATCCAGCTGGGCGACGAGAACGCCGCCAATAACGTCGTCCAGGTGAGGGTCGACCTGGCCCCGCCGCCTGCTGAGGAGCAAGGGGTCCAGTGGCAGACCGTCGAGACCCGCTGTTGCAGCCTGCACTACAGGTCGGGCACCGCGGCGGCGCGCGACCTGGGTACGCTGCGGGCCGAGGCCGACGCTGCGGCCGACGACGTGGCGCAGCGGTTGGGCGTGCCATTGGCGCGCCGCCTGGATATCTATCTTGTGCCGCGTACCATTGGCCACGGTGGCTACGCTTCGGGTTATCTGGTGATCTCTACCCATGACCGCCACTACCCGGCGGGGCGTCTGGCCGAGGTGCTGCGCCACGAGATTACTCACGCGGTTCAGGACACCTGGGCCGGCGGCGGCTCCATCACCATGATGGCCGAAGGGTTGGCGGTGTGGGTGACTGGCGGCCACTTCAAGCCAGAGCCGGTGCGCGAGCGCGCGGCGGCCCTGCTGCGTCTCAACCGCTACACACCCTTCGCCCAGCTGGTCAATGACTTCTATCAGAAGCAGCACGAGCTAGGCTATCTGGAAGCGGCAGGCTTTGTCCAGTACATCCATGACACGTATGGCATGGACAGCCTGCGTCAGATGTTTGGCGCGCTGCGCCGCCAGCGCAACGCTAGCGACCTGACGGCGCTAAACGCGGCGCTCACGCAGGTTCTCGGCAAAGGGGTCGATGCCCTTGAGGGAGGGTATCGCGCCTGGCTGGAGGCCACGCCGCGCGACGCGATTCAGGAGCGCGACCTGGCGCTCACCGCCGACTTCTTCGACACCGTGCGCCGCTACCAGCAGGCGCTGGATCCGACAGCCTACTTTCTGACGCCGTGGCTACCCAACATCCAGGAGGCGCAGCGTCGCGGCCTGGTGGCCGACTATATGCGCCACCCGCAAGGCGACGTGAATCTGGCTCTCGAAACCCTGCTTCTGTCGGCAGCTGATGCCCAGTATGCTGGCGACTACGACCGCATGGCAGAGCGGCTGCGCGTGGTCAAGGATATACTGGCCCAGCGCGCCAGTCTGCCCGACACGCCCTGGCCTGAGTTGTTCGGGCAGCCGTTAGCCAGCGCGCATCTCCAGCTTGCTCGTCTGCTCACAGCTCGCGGCTATGAGGCCCAACGTATCGAGGTCGACGGTGACACGGCGACCATCTGGGCATCGCGAGCGCACGAGGATGTCCTCTACCGCCTGTCCGCGCATCGCGCCGACGAGGACTGGCGGCTGTGGGAGTGGGTATATCGCGGCGTGCCTGATGCTGTGTGAGGCGAGGAGGTCCGATGGCAGGTCCACGCGTGAAAGACTGGATGACGCGACGCCCGGTGACGGTTCGGCGCGGCACGTCGATTCTTGAGACGCGCGAAATGATGGACGATGAGCAGGTGCGGCGGCTGCTCGTCGTCGATGACGATGGTACGCTCATCGGCGTCGTCACGTCAGGCGACCTGCGGGAGGCCTGGCCGTCACCGGTATCGAGCCTGGAACCCTTCGAACGCAAGGCGGCCCTGTCCGAAATCCCCATCGAGGATATGATCGACGCGGATCCCATCACGATCCAACCCGACGCCACCATTCAAGAGGCCGCCGACCTCATGTTCCAGCACAAGATCGGGGGCCTACCGGTCATTGAGGGTAGCGACCACCTGATCGGCGTCATCACGCAATCCGATCTCATTCGCGGCCTCGTCCGCATGCTCGATGAGCAGCAACGCGCCGCGCGCCGGCGCAAGGAGTGAATCTCACATGCACTGGACCCCACGCGCCGAGCAGAGCCTCGAAGAACTGGTCGCCCAGGTTCCGCCAGACTACCAGGACGGTGTCCGCGCCACCGCGCGCCGCGCCGCGCAGTTGCAGGCGTTGCAGATCGGCAACCCCGTAGTGGATATGGACGAGATGGTCATGGGCTATCTACAATCCGCCCCAGCGCACCTGCGCCCCGGACTCGTACCCGTCCTCCAGGCGGCCGGCATCGACACCCGCCGCTACCGACAATACCTGAATTGAGGCTACCCCATGATGAACATGGCCCCATCGGCCCTGGTCGAGCTTGACCTGGCCCATCTGATTCACCCCCAGCACAACCGCGCTATGCACCTCGACTTCGGCCCGGTGATTATCACCGAGGGTCGCGGCGCGATGCTCAAGGACATCGACGGCAAGCGCTACATCGATGGCCTGGCCGGGCTGTGGAATGTCACCGTCGGCCACGGTCGCATCGAGCTAGCCGAGGCGGCCGCCGAGCAGATGAAGAAGCTCGCCTACTTCTCCGCGTACACAGGCATGACCAACATCCCCGCCATCGAACTGGCGGCCAAGATGGCCGAGATTGGACCATCGAATCTAAACGCGATCTACTTCACCACCGCCGGCGCCGAGTCCAACGAGAGCGCCATCAAGACGGCGCGCTTCTACTGGAAGGCCCTGGGCTACAACGACAAGACCAGCATCATCTCGCGCCGCTTCGCCTACCACGGCGTCACGACCGCCGCGTCCCAGGCGACGGGCATGCCCGCCTTCTGGAAAGGCTTCGAGCCGCACGCGCCCGGCTTCATCCACGTCGCGCCGCCCTATCCGCTACGCTTCACTGACCCCCTCAACGGCCGCACCGTCGGGGAAGCGGCGGCGGATGCCATCGAGCAGGCCATCCTGGCCGAAGGCCCCGAGCGCGTCGCCGCCTTCATCGGCGAGCCGATTCTAGGCGCCGGTGGTGTCATCATCCCCCCCGCCGATTACTGGCCCCGTGTACGCGCCATCTGCGATAAGTATGACGTCCTGCTCATCGCCGACGAGATCATCACCGGTTTCGGCCGCACCGGCAAGATGTGGGGCCTATCGAACTGGGACGTGCTGCCGGATATGATGACCATCGCCAAGGGCATCACCAGTGGTTATCTGCCCCTCGGTGGCGTGATGATGTCCGACGAGATTGCGGGTGTCATCAACGGCCTGGAGAAACCCGCCCAGTGGATGCACGCCGCGACCTACTCGGCCCACCCAACCTGCTGCGCCGTGGCCCTGGCCAACCTGGACATCATCGAGCGCGAGGGGCTGGTGGAGCGGGCCAACACGGTCGGCGCGCGCATGCAAGCCCACATCCGCCGCCTGGCCGAGCATCCATTGGTCGGCGAGGGGCGCGGCATGGGTATGGTCGGCGCGCTGGAACTCGTCAGGGACAAGGCGACCAATGCCCCCTTCGAGCCGGAGGGCAAGACAGCCGCCCGTGTCCGTGACGTGGCCCAGGGCAAGGGTCTCATCCTGCGCGCCGTGCGCGACATCCTGTGCCTGGCTCCGCCGCTGGTCATCCACGAGTCCGAGCTCGAGGAGATGTTCGACATTCTCGCGTCGTCCCTGGATACCGTCTACGAAGAGACACGCGCGCTTGCTTAAGTTGCGCGCCAGGAACAAGGTTCCTCGCCTTACAGGCGTCATCAACGCGCGGGACGTGTCCATCCCGCGCGTTGGCATGCCCTTTGCTTTCACCATCATCCCATCGATATATTAGGAGAAACGTCCATGCCCATTAAAGATATCCCCGCCAGTCACCGCGATCTGTTTGAGAAGCGCGCCTTCGCACACCTGGCGACGGTCATGCCCGATGGCAGCCCGCAGGTCACGCCGGTCTGGGTAGACTTTGACGGCCAGAACGTGCTGGTCAACACGGCGCGCGGCCGCCAGAAGAGCCGCAACGTCGAGCGCGACGCCAAAGTGGCCCTGGATATGATCGACCCCGACAACCCTTACCGTTGGCTCACCATTCGCGGCACTGTGGTGGGCGTGACGGAGGAAGGCGCCGACGCCCACATCGACAAGATGGCGCAAAAATACCTGGGCCAGGCGAAGTATTCCTCTCGCCGCCCCGGCGAACAGCGCATGATCATCAAGATCGCCCCCGAGAAGATCGCCCACAGCAGATAAGTCACGCATCGTGTAGGGCAGGCCTACCGGCCGCCCTCAACTCTGGCGGCCGTGGGGGCCGCTGTGTTTATGATAGGGCAGGCCTCGTGCCTGCCCTCAGCTTTGGCGGGCCAAGCTGGTAGAGCTGCCGGCCCAGATGTAGCGCGTGGGGAACGCACGGGGCCTGGCTGTCATGCGTCCCCGTAGTCGGTGCGCCCGCCGCTCGTCGGCCGAGCGGCGATCAGCGATGGCGGTGCGGATGCCCCGGCGAAGCCGGCGCGTCGTCGCATGCCGCTTCAGCCCACTATGGCGTTAGGACGCCCACCAGGTCGGGCAAGCCTGGGGCAAGCGCCCGGCCAGATTTTTCGTGAGGCAACGCGGTGGCTTGCCGGGCGTCGGATCCCGCGCTACAATTCGCGGTCGGAGATTGAAGCATGGGCCAAGTTCTGACGCTGGATCAGATGCGCGCGGAGCGGGCGCGGCAGCGCGCCGCCGGACGCCGTATCGTCTTGACCAACGGTGTTTTCGACCTGCTGCATGTCGGCCATACACGCTACCTGAGCCAGGCTCGCGCCCTCGGCGACGCGCTGATCGTGGCGGTCAACGATGACACCAGTGTCCGCGCCCTGAAAGGTCCTGAGCGACCCATTCTCCCCGTCGCCGAGCGCGCCGAGATGCTGGCCGCCCTCGCCTCTGTCGATTATGTCGTCTCTTTCGCCGAGACCACGGCCTCGGCCGTCGTTGCCGCTCTGGAACCTGATCTCTACGTCAAGGGGGGTGACTACAGTAGCGGCAAGGCCCTGCCCGAAGCCTCGGTTGTAGCCGCCTACGGGGGCGAGGTACGCCTGCTCCCCTTCGTACCCGGCCGTTCCACCAGCGATATTATCCGCGCCATTCGCGCTCATCACACGCTCGCGTGACCACGCCTACCGACACCCCGTTGTCGCCGACAACTGACGCCGCGGCCACCGTCGCGACGCCCCCGCCCTCCTCTAATGCGGGCATCGCACGCGCTGCCCTTATCATCGGCACAGGCAACGTTGCCAGCCGTATTCTCGGCCTGGCCCGTGAGGTAGTCCTGACGCACTATTTCGGCGCGGGCGGCGTCGTCAGCGCGTATACCGTCGCCAGCTTCGTGCCGCAGATGCTCTACGACCTGATCATCGGTGGCATGGTCAGCTCGGCCCTGGTGCCGGTGTTTAGCGACTACGCGGAGCGCGGCAAGAAGGAGCTAGGGCGCGTAGCCAGCGATGTACTGACCTTGACCCTCATCGCGATGGCTCTGCTCGCGTCGCTGCTGATACTGTTTGCCCCCCAGCTGGCGCAGCTGCTCGGCGGCGACTTGCCACCACAGTACCTGGCAACGACGGTTGGGCTGCTGCGCCTGATGGCCCCCGCGACCATCTTCCTCGGTTTGTCCGGCGTGACCACGGCCATTCTATACGCCCTGCGCCGCTTCACCTTGCCCGCGTTCGTGGTAGCCGTCTACAACGCGACTCTGGTTCTGACCATCGTTCTCAGTGGCGGCCAGAACATCGTCTGGGCCGCCATCGGCCTGGTGCTGGGGGCCATCGCCCAGGTGGCCTTACAGTGGCCAGGCCTGCGCGACTTGCCGCTACGCGTGCGCATTGACCTCCACGACCCCGCGCTCAAGCGGATCATCTTCCTCTACCTGCCTATGCTGTTGGGCATCGCCGCCGCCCAGATCGGCGCAATCGTCGATCGCCGCCTGGCGTCTGGCATCCACGAGTCTGCCATCGCCTGGATGCGCTACGCCACCACCCTCCAGCAGTTCCCCCAGGGCCTCGTGTCGACCGCCGTGAGCATGGCCGCGCTACCGGCCCTGGCCCGCCAGATCAACGACTTGCCCGGCTTCCGCCGCACCCTCGGCTTCGCCCTACGCATCGTGCTCCTGTTGGTGATTCCGATGGCGGTGGGGCTATTTTTGCTGGCGACGCCGGTGGTCGCCGCTCTGTTCGAGCGCGGTAAGTTCACGCCTGAGGACACTCTGGCGACGGCGCGCGCCCTGCGCCTGTACATGGTCGGGCTGCCCTTCGCCGCCATCGACTTGCCCCTCGTCTACGCCTTCTACGCGCGGGGCGACACCCTCACGCCTAACCTCGTGGCCTTCGTCGGCCTGGGCGCTTACTTTGCCATTGCCCTGACCTTCGTCGATAGCTACGGCGTGAGCGCGTTGGTGGCCGCCAATGCTGCGCAACTGGCGGCGCACGCGGTGACGATGGTCGTGCTGGCACAGTGGCGCTTCGGCGCGATTCGCGGCCAGGGCCTGGGCATGCTCCTGGCAAAGGTCAGCCTGGCCTCCCTGGCGATGGGCGTCACCATTCTGGGCATGCTGGCTCTACTCGCGCCACTTCACCTGTCAGGGTTCTGGGGCGCACTCACTACGCTTATCGTGGCGGGGGGAGCGGGTATCCTCGCCTTCGGCGTGGCGGTCGCAGGCATGCGGATTGACGAGGCGCAGACCCTGGCCGCCCTGACCGTCGGGCGACTTCGCCGCCCAGGCTAGATATGGGCGGTAGTTTGACCGAAGCCCCCCAACAGGCTATAATTCCGCAGATTGTCTGGTGTAAGGAGTCATTGTCTATGGCGAAGAAGTCCCGTCGCGAGCGTAAGGCTGAGGCCCAGGTCGCGCCGGCTGCCCCACGAGTTCCCACATCGACGGCGGTGATGCCCGCCGCGGGAGCCTCGACACAGACGCTCACCGCACCCAGCGCCGTAGCGGCGCGTCCGCCGACAGCCCCGCCCCCTAGCCGCGCCGGCCGGGCCACGGCCGCCACCGCCGAGGCGCCCGCTCGTATTCCCCGTAAAGAGATGATAGAGGAATGGCTCTACGTGCGCAAGGACCTGCGCCATATCATGATCCTCGCTATCATTCTCTTCGGCGGCCTGATCGCGGTAGCCTTGATTCTGCCGCGTATGCTGGGCTACTGAGGGAGGCGCGCCCTCGACTGGGCAACCCCCAGCGTAACACCTCCTTCCAGGGCTATCATTAAGTCTCACGGCGGGCCGACTGCCTCCTTATTCGGTGCATGGCAGTCGCCCGTCTTGCTTTTCCCAGCGCCACCCTGCCCCTGCCTTCTGGCCCCAAACTTCGAACTTCATAGCCAAACCCGCCTTCAAACGCGTACCCCGGCGCGCCTGTCCAGCGTCTATGTATGCGACAAGCGATTGTTTCCGTGCTTCCTGGTCAAGAAGGACTGAGGTGCTGCGCCCACCACTCGTCGTCGCCCTTCTTATCCTGGCGTTGGCCTGCTGCCGGTCAACGCCTGCTGCTGCGTCCACCCACGAGGGCGCAGCGCCCGCCCGTCGTTGGCTCGTCACGCTTGCCGACGGGCGCGATGTGACCGCGACCCAGGCCCAGGCCGCCAAAGCCGGGCTGAAAGTGGATCAGACGCTGGATTGTGCGGGGGCGTTAGTAGTCACATCCAGCGACGACGCCGACAAGGTGCGCGCTCGCCTGTCCACCCTGGACGGCGTGGCGAGCGTCGAGCCAGACGACCCGGTGCCCGCCCCCAGCATCGTAGGGGCAAGACATGTCTCGCCCCCGCCGCCGCCCGCTGCCGCGCCCCTATCAGGGGACGATACTCGCGATCATGTCCAGCCGGACGACGAATATTGGCCGGAGCAGTGGAATTTGCGCCAGATCGAGGCGGTACGCGCCTGGGACTACACCACCGGCTCGGCGGACGCCTTCTCCACCATCGCCATTCTCGACACAGGCATCGATCTCGACCACCCCGACCTGGGGGGCAGCGTATTTGTCAGCGCGGGCTGGAACTTCTTCGACAACAACGACAATATCCAGGACGTAAGCCAGTCGGGCAGTGGCACCATGGTGGCGGGCGTCATCGCCGCCACCGCCAACAATGGCGTGGGCATCGTGGGCCTGGCGTGGAATGCCCAGATCATTCCCATTAAGGTCGTCGGCCGCGACCCGATCAGCGGCACAGACGTGTTCTACTGGAGCCAGGTCGTGGCGGGCCTTTGCCGCGCCGTCGAGCAGGGGGCGCGAGTCATTCATGTCAGCGTCTATCACCGCACCCTGAACGCCGCCACCGCCATGTATCGCGCCCTGGCCTTTGCCGAGTCGGCGGGCGCAGTGGTCGTCGCCCCCGTCGGGGATGAGCGTCGCTACGGTAATCCTACCGAGTACCCGGCCGCCTACCAGCGCCTTGTGGTGGGCGTGGGCGCGGTCGACCAGAGCGCCATGGCCTGGGACGACTCCAATGCCGGCAGCTATGTTGGCGTCGTCGCGCCAGGCGTGGACGTGGTAACGACGGTACCGATGGCAATCGATGACGTCGGCATGCGGCGTGGGACGGGCACGATCCTCGCGGCAGCCCATGTCAGCGGGGCCGCGCTGCTGCTGCTCGCTATCAACCCGCGCATGACAGTGCAGGATGTCGGCGATGTCTTGCGCCGTTCGGCCGATGACCTGGGGCTGGTCGGGCCTGATACCACCTACGGCGCGGGTCGTATCAATGTGCGCCGCGCTGTGGAGCAGACGCCGCACCGGCTGACCGTTTCGCCCACCGACGCCCTGGTCTTCGAGTGGAACGAACAGGACGGCGCGTACCGCCAACCCTACCAATCCCTTTCTAACAACAATACCGGCCCGACGACCTGGACGACCCACGCCATGTCACCGTGGATCTCGGTCACGCCGCCGGTGAGCGCCGACCCCGGCGGCACGACACCGTCCATCGCGTCCCTCACCATCACCCCACCTGCCAAAGGCGAATGTGGGACACGGGCGGGCATGGTGCGCGCCGAGAGCACCATGCCCAATCGCGTCGAGGGCAGGCAGGACATCGTCGTCCGCGCCTATCTGCCGCCGTGCCCGCCTCGGCCCTACAGTATCTTTCTGCCGCGAATCCTGGTCGCGCCCCCTGAGCCGGTGGCTATGCAGGCGCCGGCGCGCGGACGTGCCGCCTACCCGCCTCCCGCCCCGTCCCAATGAACTTCCCCGGAGAGTGAATCATGCTTCGCCGCCTCGTCTGGCCGGCCCTGGCCGCCGCCCTGCTGGCTGCCTTCGCGGTTTGGGCCGTGACTGCCGCACCCTCTACCCACGATCCTCTTTCCAGCGCTGCCAATCCACCCAATGATCCCCTGTACCCCCAACAGTGGGGGCTGCAAGGCGCGTTTGGCATCCAGGCCACCGACGCCTGGGCCGTGACCACCGGCGGCGATGGGGTCATCACCATTGCCCTGCTCGACTCCGGCTTCGACGAGACTCACCCCGACCTCCAGGGCCGCTGGGAGAACGCCTACAACTACCTGGAGACGGGCTGGCCATCGCAGGACGATTGGACCGACAACTACGGCACAGCCCTGGCCGGCGTCGTAGGTGCGACAGGCAACAACAGTACAGGTGTGGCTGGCACAAGCTGGCGACCGAAGCTGATGCCGTTACGGGTGGTGAGTCGCCGCACCAGTGGCGACGGCGCTGGTTTGCCGCAGCGGACATTCAACACCGCCAGCATCATCGCCCAGGCGCTCGACTACGCGACCGAGAAAGGGGCGCGTATTGTCGTCTTCGGGTTCAGCCTCGGCAACCTGAGCGAGACCGACCAGACCACCATCCGGGATGCCATTCGACGCAACCAGGACTCAGCGACCGGCCGCAACCTTGTCATCGTCGCCCCGGTGGGCGAAATCTACCCCGGCCAGAATCCCGTTCCTATCCCCTACCCCGCCGCCCTCGACGGCGATGGCGTGTCGGTCATTGGTGTGACCGGTATCCTGACCACTGGCCTGGCGCTACAGAGCAGTGGTGGGCAGCTCATTGTCCCAACCGGCAGTTATGTCGATCTAGCCGCACCGGGCGACATGGTCATCACCACCTCGCGTGGGCCAGGCTCTAGCCCCGTCCACGGATATGAGACGCTACGGTATGGGACGAGCTACGCGGCCGGCTACGTGGCGGGGGTGGCGGCGCTGGCGCTGTCGGTCAATCCAACGATGGCTCCGGAGCAGGCGCTCCAGACACTCAGCCAGTCGGCGCGCGATCTGGGAGCGGCGGGGCGCGACGATGTGTACGGGGCGGGACTGGTCAACGCGGGGCAGGCTGTCCTGCGCACGCGCCATTTCCTGAACCTCACGCCCAACACCGTGCGGCTCGCCCGCCACGTGGGCGCGACGGCAACCATCACCAACCCCTACACGCTGGGCGCGTCGTGGACGTTGGTCTCGGCGCCGCCGTGGCTGACGGTGTCCACGCCGACCAATACGGGCGGTGGGTCGGTCGCCCAGCTCACGCTGAGCCAGGACCCCGGCTGCCTCGACAGTGGCGGCGGGACGGTGGTCTTCCGCAGTACGCTGCCGCAATCGTTCAACACCCAGGAGATTCGGGTGGAAGTAGCCAATGTCGGCCCCTGCCGACGGCTGTTCCTGCCCTACCTGGCCCGCGCCTGCACGACCCCTACCAACTGCGCCATCGGCAATTAGCATACGAAAGGCCCTACAGGTCTCGGAGAGCTGTAGGGCCTTTCTCAGGAGCGCAGGCGGCTGTTACTTTGGCATGGCCTTGAGGGCGTCGAAGGCGGGGCGCTTGGTCCCGTCGGGGTTGGTGATCGCCCACCAATACTGCTCGTTCTCCGGCTTCCAGTCAGGGTCGGCAATGTAGATGAGAGACATCAGGCCCATGTACGGCCAGTTCTTCTTGGCATATTGGTAGGCGCGAACGAGGTAGTCAGCCTTCTGCTGCTCGGTAACGGCGTGCCACTTGTAGGCGGGGTGAATCTCGTCCGAGGTCCAGCCGAACTCCAGGACCGCCATCTGCTTGGCCGCGTCGCCGTACTTCTCCATAATCTTGCGAATATCCTCGACGCGGCGGAAGGTGAAGAACCGCTCACCGCCGTACTTCTCCTTATCGGCGGCGGCCTCCTCGGGCGACACCTCCGGCGCGGCCCTGAAGCCCGCCGCGTGCACACCGAGCACATCGAAGTAGCCGTCGCTCTTGCCACCCATCGCCTTGTACAACTGGTCGTAGAAGACATCGTCGGGCATTGCCGTGTTGTCGTTAGTGCCGGTGGGCGACATGCCCGCGCTGATGACCATCGCGTCGGGGTCGGCTGCCTTGATGGCCGTATAGGCTGCCTTGAGCATCTGGGCGTACTGCTGCGGGCTGGGCTTCTGGTCGCACCACTCGCGCGCCAGGTTCGGCTCGTTCCAGATCTGATAGGCGCGAATACGACCTTTATAGCGAGTGGCGACAGCGGTCAGGAAATCGGCGAAGTCCTGCATATTCTCCGGCGGCCCCATCAGGGTGCAACCCTTACGCGCCCATTCCGGCTGGTGGTCGACGCGAATCAGCAGGTCGATACCGCCATAGCGGTTGGCCGTATAGACGATGTGGTCCGTCTTCGACCAGTCGAACTTGCCCTTCTCCGCCTCAATATCGCGCCAGCCAAAAATCTGCTTGACCCAGCCAAAGCCCATGTCCTTGACTTGCAGCAAATCGCGCTCGGCCAGCTCGGGCCGCCACCACAGGAAGGCCTGCGCCCCGTATTCGGGGGTATCCATCTTCAGCGGCTTCTTGGCGGGCGCCGGCGGCGGGCCAGGGGTGGGTTCGGGGGTCTTGGTGGGTTTGGGGGCCTTCGTCGGTTCCGCCGCCTCAGCCTTGGGGGTGGGCGCAGCAGCCGTCGGTGGGTTGACGACGGCCACCGGTGGGCGGGGGGCGGTCGGGGTCGGGGCAGCGGCGCTGCCGCCACCGCACGCGGCCATCGCCACGCCCATGATGAGCACGATGCCCAGGGCCAGGACGCGCACTCGGATAGGGGCCATGCTCACTCCTTCTTCAACAAGACACAACAATCGTCGAGCCACGACCTTTCGCGACTCGACCCGCATGGAAAGGCAGCCGATTTTAGCATAGTGAACCCCCTGCCGCCAAACTTTGTTCCAGTCAGTCCAGTCAGAGGTCGAGTAGCCCCCTCCGACTTGCCACAGCAGAACAAAGAGTCTATCATTCAGAACGGTGTGCGCAGAGTCGAGCGCCTGACACCCCGCCTCCGGGTGGCTCGACAGCAATGGCAGCGTACCCCCAACCTGCTTACGAGAGAGGACCAAACCCATGAATTCGCGTCTCCACGGCGCTCTGCTCAGCATCTCCCTGTTTGCCGTGCTGCTCCTGGCGGGGTGCAACTCGGCCGCCGCGCCGCCGCCGGCCCTCAATCCGACAGGCGGTACGGCCGCACCGGCCGCCGTGGGCGCAACCGCTGCGCCACCAGCTGCGCCGGGCCAGGCGACCGCCAGACCAGGCGCCGCGCCAGCCGCGCAGACCACGGCGGATCCCGCCGTTGCCGCCAGGGTCAACGGCGAGGCCATTCCCATGTCCGACTACCAGCGCGAGATCGCGCAGGCTCGCAACTTCCTGCTCAGCGACCAGCGGGTCAACCCGAGCACACCAGAGGGCCAGCAGGCGCTGCTAACAACATACAATCAGGTGCTGGAGGCGCTGATCGCCGAAGCGCTCATCCGCCAGTATGCTCAGCAAGCGGGGCTGACGGTCAGCAATGACGAGTTAACAAAGTCCGTCGACCAGCTAACCAAGGAGATGGGCGGCGCGGCGGAGTTTGACAAGGCCCTCAGCGCCCGCGGCCTGACCCGCGAACAATTCCTGGCCGAGCAGCGTGACCAGTTACTCGGCAACAAGGTACGCGACGCGGTGACAAAAGACGTGCCGCAGACCGTGGAGCAGATTCATGCTCGCCACATCCTGGTCCAGACAGTGGACGAGGCTGTCAAGGCCGCCAAGCGTGTCGATGGGGGCGAGGACTTCGCGAAGGTCGCCCGCGAGGTGTCTAAGGATCCCAGCTCGGCCACAGGCGGCGGCGACCTCGGCTGGTTCCCGCGTGGGCTGATGGTACCCGAGTTCGAGCAGGCGGCCTTCAGCCTCGCCCCCAAGCAGGTCAGCTCGCCGGTGCAGACCCAGTTTGGCTGGCACGTGATACAGGTATTGGAAAAAGACCCGGCCCGCAAGCTCGGCGACGACAAGTGGCAAGAGTTGCGCCAGGTGCGCTTCCAGACCTGGTTGGAAGAGCAGCGCGATGCGGCCAAGATCGAGAGGAATGTCAACTGATGGAGATCACCTGGCTGGGCTACAGCGCGTTCCGAACCCGCACCCGCGATGGCTTCGTTATCAACGACCCGTACTCGGGCAAGGCGCTGGGCATCCCCAGTTTCCCCCGCGCCACGGCCGACATCGTCACCATTAGCCACAACCACAGCGGCCACAACAACCTCGAAGGCGTCAAGGGCGAACCTTACGTCATTCGCGGCCCCGGCGAGTACGAGGTCAAAGGCATGTTCATCTTTGGCATCCCCACCTATCACGATGCCAAGAAGGGCAGCCTCCACGGCCCCAACACCGTGTATGTGCTGGACGCCGAGGACTTGCGCGTCTGCCACCTGGGGGATCTCGGCCACATCCCCAACCAGTCCCAGGCTGAGGACATCGGCCCTATCGACATCCTGTGCGTCCCCGTGGGTGACGGCCATGCCCTGAATGCCGCCCAGGCCGTCGAGGTCATCAATCTCCTGGACCCGCGTATCATCATCCCGATGCACTACCGCCATAGCGGCGAGGAGACGCCCCTCGACAAGCTCGACAAGTTCTTCAAGGCGATGGGCATGGAGGACAAGGAAGCATCCCACCAGGAAGCGTTGAAAGTCACCAAGCGCGATCTCCCCAGTGACGGCGCGCAGGTCGTCGTGCTAAACCCGAAGCGTTAGCCGAGACCCATTCGTATGTCGCGCCGCGCACGCTATCCCCAGGCGGTAATGAACGCTTTGCTCGCGTTGGACGAAACCCCGACCGGCCACGCCTGGGCAGAGTATCTCCGCGCCAGCCGCCTCGCCATCATTTTCAGCAACGCCCTCGGCGGCCCCGGCGGGACGGCGTGGTTCGGCTGGCGCATCTGCTTCCCCACTTCGATGCTTCAGTACCTTGAGCCTGACCGTCTGGTGCACGAGTTGGCGCATACGACGCAAGGCCCCTACCTGTGGGGTAGTCTGGAAAACGAGCGCGGCGCTTACATCGCGCAGCATCGTTACCTGGCAGAAGCGGCGCTGGAGCCAACCAGCCGCGATTTCCACATGGACATCGTCACCATGCTACAGCGCGGCGGGCCAGCGGCGTATCGATGGATTCAGGACCTCGGCCCATACTATCAGCATTTCGCCGTGAACCACCCGAAGCCCTGGCAGGTGCGGGCCTGGCTGCCGCAGGCCCGCTACGCCCTGGCAGTCGCAACCTCGGGCGGTGACCGCGAGGCCCGGCGGGCCTAGCCCATGGACATTGACCACTTCGAGGCGCTGGTCGCCGAAGCTCTCGACAGCATCCCGCCCAACTTCCAGCGTTACCTGGACAACGTCGCCGTCGTTATCGAGGCCTGGCCGCGCCCCTACCAGATGGCGCGGCTGGGGCTGGGGCCCGGATCGCTCCTCCTCGGCCTCTACGAGGGCGTACCGCGCACGCGCCGCCCGGCGGCCATGAACCTCGCCCCACCCGACAAGATCACTATCTTTCAAGGGCCGATTGAGATCGTTGTACCGGGTGATGGCCCGGAGCGTGATGAGGCCATCCGCCGCGAGGTGCGCCGCGTCGTCCTGCACGAGGTAGCCCACCATTTTGGCTTCGGCGAAGAACGTCTGCGCGAACTTGGATATTAGCCGCCATGCCTTACCGCCCGCCCCGTAACCGCCGCCTCGGCCACCGCCGCGATGCACGCCAGCGCTTCGACCGCTTAGTCGAGGAGGCGCTGGCAGAGATTCCTGAACGCTTCCGCCCCTATCTGGAGCGTGTCGCCATCGTGGTCGAGGACTGGCCCGACGAACAGGACCTGGCCGCGATGGGTATTCCCCCCGATGATACCATCTTTGGCCTGCATCGCGGCCCGCCGGTCGGCTACTCCGACGGCATGACCGCCCCGAGCATCATCGCCATCTATCGTGGCCCCATCGAGGAGGCCTGCGAGACAGACGCCGAGATTCGGCGCGAGGTGCGTACCACCGTCCTCCACGAGGTCGGTCACTTCTTCGGCATGAGCGAAGAAGACCTGGCCCGTCTGGGCCTGGCGTAGGCGCGCCGATGCTGACCTCCGCACTGCGCCTCGCCGACAGCTACACTCTGATCACCTTCGCCAACGGCCTGCGCCTGCTTCTCACCCCATTGCCTGATCGCTACTCAGTCACGGCCGCCTTCTACGTTGGCGTCGGTGCGCGCTACGAGTCGGCCGACATCGCCGGCGCATCCCACTTCCTCGAGCATATGCTGTTCAAAGGCTCACGGCGCTACCCCACCCCAGAGAGCATCAGCCTGGCCGTCGAAGGCGTCGGCGGCTCGCTGGATGCCTTCACCGGCGATGATCGCACCGGCTATATTGCCCGCGTGCCCGCGGCGCATCTGCGCACGGCCGTGGATGTCGTTGCCGACATGTTGCGCCATCCCAGGCTCCGAGCGGGCGACGTCACCCGCGAGCGGCGCGTCATCGCCGAAGAGTTGGCGATGGTCTACGACGAGCCAGAGAGCTGGGTCGGCGTGCTGGCCGACCAAATGATGTACGGTGACCACCCCCTGGGCCGCGACATCCTGGGCACGGAAGACAGCCTGCGCAGGATGCCCCGTGCACGGCTAGAAGAGCATCTCGCCACTTACTATCGACCGAACAATACCGTCGTCGCCGTGGCGGGGGCTTTCGACCCCACTGAGGCGGTGGACGTGGTGGGGGCGGCGCTGGGCAACTGGCAGGCCGCGCCCACGCCGGGCTTTGCGCCTGCCCCTGCCCCCCCGCCGGGGCCACGCATTGCCCTCCACACCCGCGCGACCGAGCAGGCCCACGTGCGCCTGACCATGCCCGGCCTGTCCATGCTCGACCCGCGTCGCCACGCGCTGCAAACCCTGTCCGGCATCCTGGGCGCGGGCATGAGTTGTCGGCTGTTCATCGAACTGCGCGAGCGCGCCGCCCTGGCCTACAACGTCTACGCCGACGACAGCTATCTGCACGACACCGGCAGCATCGCCCTGTACGCGGCCGTCGATCCAGCCAAGGCGCTACGCGCCACGCGCGCCTTGCTGGAGCAGGTGGATCGCCTGTGCCAACTGCCTGTGCCCGAAGTTGAGCTTCACAAGACGAAGGAATACCTCAAGGGCGGCATCCTGCTGCGCCTGGAGGACACGACTGAAATCGCCATGTCCCTGGCCAGCCAGGCGGTCGTGCGCGAGGAGATTCTGACAGCCTCGGACCTGGTGGCGCGGGTCGATGCTGTCATGGCACAAGATGTGCAACAACTGGCGCAGAGGCTCTTCAAGCGAGACAGCTATCACCTCGCCATCGTCGGCCCCTTCCCTGGGCCGGACCGATTCGAAGATGCCTTCAAGGAGCCAGTATGAAGTTTTTCCTGGATACGGCGGACGTGGATGAGATTCGTCAGGCGGTGGCGTGGGGCGTGCTGGACGGTGTGACGACCAACCCAACCCTTGCCTCCAGGGAGCAACGCAGCTTCCGTGAGATGATCGAGGAAATTGCGTCCATTGTCGATGGCCCCGTCTCCGCCGAGACGGTCAGCCTGGATGTGGAGGGCATGATAGCCGAGGCGCGGGCCGTCACCAGTTGGGCCAGCAACGTCGTGGCGAAGATTCCCATGACCGCTAACGGTCTGACGGCGGTGCGACAGTTGGCCGACGAAGGTGTCCCTACCAATGTGACGCTGGTATTTAGCGCCACCCAGGGTCTGATGGCCGCCAAGGCAGGGGCGACCTTCGTCAGCCCGTTCCTGGGTCGCCTGGACGACGTCAGCGCCGATGGCATGCAGGTCGTGCGCGACCTGTCGGAGATCTTTACCATTTACGACTACGAGGCGGAGATCATCGCCTCTAGCATCCGCAATCCGCTGCACATCATCGCGGCGGCGAAGGCAGGCGCGGACGTGGCGACAATACCGTTCAAGGTATTGGAGCAGATGCTTCATCACCCGCTGACCGACGCCGGCCTCGAGCGCTTCCTGAGCGACTGGAAGAAAGTTCCCGGCTACAAGACCGCCTTCGAGCTAGGCGAGCCAGTGGGCTAGCGCGACCAGAGACCCAAGACGAAGGACTAAGGTCGATGCCTGGATTGGCCTTTCGTATTTGGTCCCTGGCCCGCCATCGGCGACCACCGGCAGTAAGAATAGCTGTGTGCAGGCGTCGTATAACATGCCCGCGTTTTGTCGTGATAAACACTTGACAGATGCGGGCTGATGGTCTATACTGGAATTTGATTCTCAGATGACGGCGGGGCGGAGAGGCGCATCTTGAGGGTCGCGGCGGCCAGCGGGGAAGCCAATGCGACACACTTCTGAAGCTAAAGCCAGTGCAGCCGGGTGATGCGGCCAGGTATCTTCATTGCACCATCGGCCAGGTTCCGGGTTCTTGTTCTTCATCATCTTCGACAGCCGCGTCGAATGCCGGCCCAGCGCCTCCCCTTCCCCACGATAACTCTCATCGTCGTCCAACGATGGATGACGCCATCGAGCCAGAACCCCGACGGCGGGCGCTATTAGCCCGCCTATCCGTGCGTTTGTCGCCTGTCGGCCGACAGCCCTGGCGTGCGGACGGCTCGGGCGCCAATAAGTGAATAGCGCTCTTGTGCTCATCCGCGTCACAGCACTGACAAGAGCGCGCCGCCTCGCAGCAGGGTGTCGAGCAAATGTGTTGCTCCCCAGAGCCGTGCGTAGCGATTGGCATCAGCCGCCTCATTGGGTCGTCGCCCAACGACCTCCGGCCGAGCCAGTCGCTGCCCAGACCTCTGGCGCGACGGACATCCACCCTGCCCGGCTCGGCGCGTGTCGGTGAATCAGACGCCTGCCCCCCTGTGGTTGTTAGCGGAGGAGGACACTTTGGACCTCAAGGAATTCAACGCAATTCGCATCTCGCTGGCCTCGCCTGAGGAGATTCGCTCCTGGTCCTACGGAGAGGTGACCAAGCCGGAGACGATCAACTATCGCCGTCTGCGGCCGGAGAAGGATGGCCTGTTCTGCGAAGCCATCTTCGGCCCCACCCGCGATTGGCAGTGCTACTGCG
>CAZJJF010000015.1:21983-22293 GCA_964546245.1 uncultured Anaerolineales bacterium | reverse complement strand
CGTTGCTGTCGCCGTGGCGGTGGGCGTGGGTGCGGCTTCCGCCGTCGCTGTGCCCGTCGGCGTCGGGGTGGCGGTGTCGGACGGGCCGATCAGCACAGCATGCTCGACGAGGTAGTCAAAGGCTGGGCCATCGACAAAGTTCGCCCACACCTGCTGGTGAAGAGTGACCCATATCTCCGCACCCGGCTCGACCCGGCCGAAGCGCTCGTCGAGGCGTGATTGTCGCGTCTTCACGAAAACCCAGCCCGCTGGCTGGCCCCCGTCATTCCCCCACACCCCCCATCGCTGGGCACCAAATGCGACGTACGTG
>CAZJJF010000015.1:0-21973 GCA_964546245.1 uncultured Anaerolineales bacterium | reverse complement strand
CCGCAATGGAACCCGGCTGCTGTTGCATCACAAACGGTGGCGGGGTCGGTATCATGCCCCCTCGCGGCGGGCCAGGGGTGTTCGTCGGGGTGGGCGTCGGAATACACGCCGGGTCGCCAGCCCATTGCCTAGGTCGGAACCCGAATTGCTCCAACGCCAGGTAGCGGCCGGTGGACGGATGAGCCGCCAAGCCGAAGACTCCGCCCGCCGTCTGCAGCGGCTCGCTCAGCAAAGCGCCATTGGCCGCCACTCGCTGCAGTGTGGTCTTGACCTCTGCATCTGTCACCCGCAGTCGACCCTCGTAGGTATCCCAGGCGACCATGTACTCGTGCTGGACGGGGTTGTAGACTATCCCTGTCGGCCGCTCGTACTTGTCGGTCGCGCGAATAGGGAAGGCGGTCCCCTCGGCCGTCCCCTGCTCCGTCAGTAGTAAGCCAACCACGTCTGAGTAGCGCGCCGCCCCGCCGTCGGCGTCGGACCAGACCAGCAGGTACTGGTGGTCCGTCGTATTGTAGGCCAGCATGGGATAGTAGGGCGTGACCGACGGCGTGGTCAGGCGCACCGCGTCGCCGATAGGCTGGCCCGCCCGGCTCACGCGGCGGCTGTAGAGGCCGGGGTAGGGGCCGCCCTGGGCCCAGACCAGCAGGTACTCCTGGGCGTGGCTATTGTAGGCCAGGCGCAGCCCACGCACCTCCTGGGCGGCCAGGTCGAGGGCGACCAGGGGCAGCAGGGCCACGCCCTCGACGGGGGAGCCATCGCCGCGCAGGCGCTGGGCGTAGATGCCCTTGACCTGGGTCGAGGGTTCCGGCGTGGGCGCGCCGGTGGGGATGGGCGTCGGCGAGGGGGTCGGGGTGGCCGTACCGACCGGGGGCGGGAACTGGACGGGGAAGCCGACCGCATCGTACCAGGCGACCAGGAACTCGTCGTCGTCGCCATTGTGGGCCAGCGTCGGCCAGTAACCGTCGGCCGCGTTGAGCGCCTGCCTCTCGCCCAACGTCAAGTCGGCGGCCAGGCCGCGAACCATGATATTTGTGCTCGTCACCTCGTCCTTGTCCCCCATAAGCCCCGCGCCCCAGGCGAGGAGGTAGCGGTTCGACTGGGGGCTGTAGGCCAGGGCCGGTAGCTGGGTCATCACCGTCGAGGAGATGGCCTGGATGGGGACACTGATGGCGACGCCCTGGGGCGAGAGGCGGAAGGCCATCAGCCACTGGTTCTGCCAATCTGTCAGCTCTATCGTCGAGCCGCCATTGTACACGTCGTGATGTTTCATTCCAACCGCTATGTACTCGTCGGCCTGAGTGTTGTAGGCTAACTGTAGTGAGTCCAGGTCAGTGCCATTGGGCCAGGGTAAGCGACAACTAGTGGTATCAGGCGTCTGGAAGGGTGTAGCCGCGTTCTGCTGTGCTGCGGCCGGTACCGTGTCGGCTATCACGGAGGGCAGTTCCTGCATGGAGGTGAAGCCGACGATGCCCATCAGCGCCACCAACAACCAGAGCCGTCCTTGGGGGGTACGCTTTGAGTCCACGGATGATGTTCCTTCTCTCGTGACGTCTTTGGTCTGACGGACGTTGCTCATGTGCGGCAAACCAGCACAGGCACAGAGAAGGCGATGAGGTCGCGCGCCCTCTGTGCCTGTGCTGTCACGGTGCCGTTACGGCCAGATACCTAGCCCGAGCACAAACTCATGCGAGCCTGCCGGGATGGGGTCGGACCGATAACCCCATACCGTGTTTGCCTGGTTCGTCGTGTGTGTAGTACAAGCAGGCGTGGCGTTGTCCTTAGCCGTCTTGTTAGTGGGTATCCGAGCGCGCCACTTGATATTCGTCGCCGCAGTCGAATAGTCAGCGCGCCATCGGCCTTCCACAGAGTAGCCAAGGCAATTGCCGGCCGCCCCTCCTACACCCGAGTAGGTGACGAAGTTGGTCGAGTAACTGCCGAAGCCACTGCCACGGTTCTCCGCTGCGTCGACCTGAATGCTGGCGATGTCACTCGAAGTCATCGCGTACTCAGCCGTGCCGTTGTCCTTGTCCGTGAAGAACAGTCTCAATGTTGAGCCCTTCACGTCGTAGTTGACTTCGAGCTGGGGGGCGTAGGTGGTGCTGCCGTCGTAGGAGTACGCCGAGCGCGTCGCCCCCGCCGTCGAGCCGTTGTCGTCGAAGAACAGCAGGAACGCCCCATTGAAGCCTGAGTCGTTCACCGCTTCCTGAATCACCGACGCGATGTCCGGCGAGGCGTATAGCCCCATCGCCGTCCAGGCCGGGATGGTCCAGCCCACCGACGCCGTCGTCCGCGACGTGCTGCTCCACTCGGTGTAGTTGTCGATGGCGTCGTTGTCTCTGTTGCGGGCCGCCTTGATGGTGATGGCGGTGGTGATCGTGCTCTGGCTGTTGTCGGCGCGCAGCCACACGTAGGCCGAGGTGATATTGGTGCCTTGGGGGATGCTGGTCGCCGAGGTCCAGCGCAGCGCCGTGTTGTACGTCTCTCCCGACAGCCCCTTGCCGAGGTTGACCCGCACGTCCGTCGCGTTCCAGCTACTCCAGGCGGGCACGGCGTAGCCGTCGTTGGCGCTGCCGGTCAGCGAGACGTTGTAGGTCGGGTCCACGACGATGGGGTAGGCCAGCCCCTTGAGGTCGGGCAGGGTCATCGTCAGCTTGGTTCCATCCAGGCTGAGCGTGCCCCAGCGCGTGACGGGCGGTGACCCAGGCACAGTGACCCATGGGCGGGTGAACTGGCCCACCGCCTCGCCCGCCGCATTGTGGAAGACGATGGCCCCGTCCTCCAGGCTCATCTTCAGCGCCGTCGCCACCTCGAAGGTGAAGACCGTCGGGTGGCCCGGCCCCTTGAGGGTGATGAACTCCCGCAGCCCGTCCGGCTCGGCCTGGTAGGCGATGTCCGTCTGGGGCAAGAGGTTGGCGAAAGCGACTTGATTGGCCTCTGTCGCCCCCGGCGCCGTCGCCAGGCTGGCCTGCGCGCCTGACGCGCCCACCAGCCTCACGCTGATGCTGTCCTGGCCCGCCTGGATGACCAGCGGCTCGCTGCCCAGCTTGGGCAGGCCCACCGGCGCGTTGGTCTTGTCGACGCGGTACTGGTTGCCCGCATCCACCGGCCGCGTATCCACGTCCTGCCACAGGCCGCCCGCGTCCGGGTAGTGCAGACTGGCGAGGCTGACCTGCATCGTCCGTCGCTCGACTTCCTGGCCGTTGACGAGGCGCGGCGTCTCGGTGTAGCGGAACACCTTGCGGTGGCGTGCCCGCATCTCAACGATCTCTTCCGTCGTGCCGCTGGATGCGTTGGCCTGGCCCACCTGCGGCTCCTGGGCCAGCGCAGTGGGCTGACCCCAGCTACCGCTCAGGCTGAGCAGCATGACCAGACTCAGCGCCGCCATGACCATTCCGATTATGCGGGATTGCATTCGGCTCTCCTTGGGGGTTAAGAGGAATTGATGTGCCCAATACCCTCCCACTGTACCCCAATTGGGCCAATCCCGCTAGGCACAAATGTACTCAATTCGATCAGTGCATTCGTACTCATTGACTAGCCTCGAAGCCGTGCTGCCTGGCCCACACCATGGCCTCCGCCCGCGAGCCGACGCCCAGCTTGGCGTACAGGCGGGTGGCGTAGTTGCGCACTGACTGCCCTGCCACGCCCATCTCAGCGGCGATGGCAGCATTGTTCCGCGCCTCGGCGATCAGCGCCAACACCTCGCGCTCGCGCCTCGTCAGCGCGGGCATCTCAGCGAGCGCAGCGACGCCCGCCTCTGGCGCAGCCTCCAGCGCCTCGCGGACCGCCTGGCTCTGCCAGATGTTACCAGCAGCGGCGGCGCGAATGGCCTGGGGCAGCAGCGCGAGTGGCTCGGACTTGAGCAAGATGCCCGCCGCGCCCGCCGCGACCAGGTCACGCAGGCGCAGCGGGTCGTCATCGGTGGTCAGCGCCACCACCTGGGTCGAGAGGCACATGTCGCGCACCACCTCCGCCACCGGCACGGGGCAATCGTCGGGCGGCGTGTCGTTGAGAACGATAATGTCGGGCTGATGCGCCTCGCGTAGGCGGAGGAGGCCATCGTAATCCTCGGCCTCGCCGACGATGCGAATATCGCCCTCGTGAGCCAGCAACGCGCGCAGGCCATGCCGCATGAGCGGATAAGTGTCCGCTACCAGAACCCGAATCTCGGCCATTGTGATTGCGCTCATCATGGAATCGTTATTCTCCACAGCTAGAACGTGCGCGAAAGATGATGCCCTGGCGAACGTACCCCCCCTTCGCAGCCCCCGCCGCCAGCCTCATATAGATGGACGCCCCGCCTGCCTCGAAGTTACGCACGACAGTCAGGAATGGACGCGATGACTTAGCCAGGCCGCGTATCCTCGCATGGCGGGCGAGTTTCGACCGATTGTCCGCTGCCGCGCGACGCATTTCGTGATATACTGGATGTGTTGGCTATAGTGGTCTGGCGCACCATCCCCCCTCATCATTCCCCCAAAGCCGCGACCTTCGGCGCGCTCGCTCGTATAGAAATCAGGATAGCAGTCAAGAAACTGCACATGCCTATTCAGATACGGCTACCCGGTAGGAGGGGAATTGCATGGAGCGTCGAATTGGTATCCTGACCGGCGGCGGCGACGCGCCCGGCCAGAACGTGTGCCTCAAGTCCCTCGTCTATCGCGCCATTGAGCACGGCTTCCAGGTCGTCGGCATCCGCAAGGGCTGGGAGGGGTTGATTCGATTCAACCCTGACAACCCTATGACCCACGCTGAGAACACCATGACCCTGACGCGGGTGCGTACCCGCGACATCGACCGCCTGCCAGGGGCGTTTCTCCACTCCAGCCGGGTCAACCCGGCCGCCCTACCCGTGGCCGCCGTGCCCGCCTTTCTGCGGCCCGGCGGCGCTACCACCGGCGCACTGGACACAACCGCGCATATCCAGACCGCTATCGACAAGCTCGGCCTGGAAGGGCTGGTCGTGCTGGGCGACCGGGGCGCACTGAGCTAC
Source organism: uncultured Anaerolineales bacterium (assembly GCA_964546245.1). GTDB lineage: Bacteria > Chloroflexota > Anaerolineae > Epilineales > JAHCIE01 > JAHCIE01. Next base: position 16,980 of record CAZJJF010000015.1, on the reverse strand, counting down.
GCCGCTCATTTGAGCGCGCAGGGCGTGCCGGTCATCGGCGTGCCCAAGTCGGTCCACAACGATGTCAACGGCACAGACTATACGCTAGGCTTCTCGACCGCACTGGGCAGCGGGGTGCGCTTCATTAATGAGATTCGCGCTATGGCCGCCTCCCGCGAGGAGATTGCCATCGTCGAGATACTGGGGCGCGCGACGGGCCTGACGACGCTGCTCATCTCGCTACTGGCGGGCGTCGATCGGGCGCTGATTCCCGAAGTCGCCTTCGATCCTGAAACCCTGGCGCGGCTGCTGCTCGAAGACAAGCGCGACAACCCCACCAACTATGCCATCCTCGCCCTGAGCGAGGTGACGCGCGTCGACTCCGCCAAAGCCTCGGCCTACCTGCCGGAGCTATCGCGGCTGGCAAACTCGCGCACCCTGGCCGAGGCCATTGCCGTCGGCGAGCAAGAACGCATCCGGGAGCAGATTCTGGCCGACATCGCGGCCCCCCACGATCTGAGCTTTCGCATCGCCGGTAGCGGCGCGGTTGTCACCGAGATTCTGGAAAACCTGACCGGCCAGCGCATCCTGTTCCAGCCTCTCAGCTATCTCATTCGCACCGGCGAGCCAGACGGCCAGGATCTGCTGGGGGCGATGAACTTCGCCGCCCTGGCGACCCGACTGGTGGTCAAAGGCGCATGGGGGCGACTGGTGACTTACCGCCAGCGCGAGAATTACACGGACCTGCCACTGGCCATCGTCAGCCAGCAGGTCGGCAACATCAACGTCGCCGATTTCTACGACGCGGCCACCCTATCTCCCAAGCCCGGCCTCATCTGGGCGGCGGGCGCGTGACGCAGGAGGGAAGAGCATGTCCTGGCTGAACCTCCTGCACGGCACATCCTCGCCAGCAGCGGAACCGGCGTCGAGCGCCCTCGTCGAGGTACGCGACGTCATCAAGTCATTCCACGTCGGCACGGGTGAGTTGACGATTCTGAAGGGCATCTCCTTCCAGGTGAAGGAAGGCGAGTTCGTGTCCATCGTTGGCCCGTCGGGCAATGGCAAGTCGACGTTGCTCAACATGATCACGGGCATTGACCGACCCACCCAGGGCGAAATCGTGGTCATGGGCCGCCGTGTCGACAAGATGAGCGAAGACCAGCTTGCCGAATGGCGCGGCGAGAATGTGGGCATCATCTTTCAGTTCTTCCAGATGCTGCCCGCCCTGAGCCTGGCGCAGAACGTGGTACTGCCCATGGACCTGGCGGGCAAGTGGTCGGCCGGCGAGCGCCACGACCGCGCCCTGCGCTTGCTGGACATGGTGGGCCTCAAGGACCAGGCCGACAAGCTGCCCAGCATGGTGTCCGGCGGCCAGCAGCAACGCGCCGCCATCGCCCGCGCCCTGGCGAATGACCCCCCACTCCTGATCGCCGACGAGCCGACGGGCAACCTGGACTCCCACACATCGCAGGACGTGTTCGACCTGTTCACCGAGGTGGTGGGGCGCGGCAAGACCATGATCATGGTCACCCATGACAAGGAATTAGCGTCGCGTATCCCGCGCGTCGTGGAGATTATCGACGGCCGTATCGTGCGTGATGAGTCCACCGGCCACACCAACTGGGCGGGGTACTAGGTCAACATGGTGTAGGGGCAGGGTCTCCCTGCCTTCCGTCACGGGAGCGGGCCGGGCGACCCTGCCCCTACACAGGCGAGGGAAGTCGCTATGAGCGTCATCTGGTACAAGGTCTGGTACGACCTGTGGCACAACAAGGTTCGCACGCTACTGGCGGTGCTGTCCATCGCAGCGGGCGTCTTCGCCGTGGGCGTGGTCTTTGGCATGAGCGACCAGCTGCTATCGGGCATGGATGCTGCGCACCAGGCCGTCACGCCCTCCCACGTCCAGATGTACCTTACCAATTATGTTTCCCGCGACTACATTCAGGGCCTCAAGCGCACGCCGGGCGTGCTGGATATGGAGGGCTACAACGAAGGCACCCTGACCTACAGGCTCGGTCCCGACGGTGAGTGGAAGCAGGCTAGCATCGTCAACCGCGACGACTGGGACCAGCAGCGCATGAACATCGTCGAGCGTAAGGACGGCGAGTGGCCCACACGCGGCAGCGTAGGCATCGAGCGTCTGTCTAGCGCCTTCTACAAGGCTAATATCGGCGACACCGTCACTATCAAGGACGACAACAGCCGCGAGCGAACCTATACCATCAACGGCCTGATCCGTCACCCCTTCATCCCGCCACCCGAGTTCGGGGGCAACGCCGTCTTCTTTATCAGCCGGGAAGACATGGAGCGTTACGGCGCATCCCGGGATACCTTTGGCGTGCTGGTCGTGCGGGTCACACCCTACAGCGCGGACAAGGCACGCGAGGTAGCCACGGCCCTCAAGGACCGTCTGGCGAAGGACGATATCGGGGTCGCGGCCACCCTATACCAGGACCCGCAGCGCCACTGGGGGCGCATGTTTGTCGAGGGCATCACCCTGGTCATGCAGGCGCTGGCAGTGGTGTCGCTGCTGCTGAGCGTCGTCCTGGTCTTCAACACCCTGACGGCCCTCATTACGCAACAGACGAACCAGATCGGCATCCTGAAGGCCATCGGCGGCTCGTCGCGGACAATCGTCAAGGTCTATCTGGCGAGTGTCCTGGCCTATGGGCTGCTGGCCCTGCTGATCGCGCTGCCGCTGGGCATGTACCTGGCTTGGGCGATCAGCCGCTGGTTCCTCAATCTGTTCAACATCAGCTACGATACCTTCCAGTTCTCCAACACGGCCGTGGTTCTCCAGGTCCTGGCGGCGCTGGCCGTGCCCGTCGTGGCCGCCCTCGTCCCTATTCTGGGCGGCGCACGGACCACGGTGCGGGAGGCCATCGCCAGCTACGGCATCGGTGGCGACTTCGGCTCCAACCCGGTTGACCGCGCCGTCGAGCGCACCACGAGCCGCGTGCTACCCTCCCAGTACGCGACCGCCGTCACCAACATGTTCCGCCGCAAGGGCCGCCTGCTGCTGACCCTGGGCGTGCTGGTGACGGCTGGCGCCATGTTTCTCATCGTCATGAGCCTTAGCTCGTCCATCAACCTCACCGCCGACAACTACTTCGCCGCGCGCCGCTTCGACACCTCGATCTACCTGGGCGGCCAGTACCGCCTGGATAAGGTCCAGTCTATCGCCGAGTCGACGCCGGGCGTATCGGCCATGCAGCCCCTCTTTGTCGCCACCGGCACGCTGCTCAAGGCAGGCCAGCGGCTCGGCGAAGCCGGGCTGGCGACAGAGTTCCACGGCCTGGCGCCCGGCCAGGATTATGTCAGTGAGCGTCTGGCGGCGGGGCGATGGCTGCTGCCCAACGACGGCAACGCCCTCGTCCTCAGCCAGACGACGGCGCAGAAGAACGGTATTCAGCTGGGGGACGTCGTCACGGTGAACCTGTCGGAGTTGGGCAAAGACGACTTCGAGGTCGTTGGTCTGTACCAGCCCATGAGCAGCGACGCGAGCTTCAGCTTCGACATCATCTACGCGCCACGCGACGCCCTGTGGCAGGCGGCTGGCCGCTCTGGCCGCGTCAATCGCCTGTACGTGCGCACCGACCAGCACGATGAGTCGAGTGTGGTCGCGATTCAGTCGCGTTTCAAGCAGGCTCTGGAAGACCAGAGTGTGACCGTAGGCTACCTCGCCTCAGAGCCAGAGACGCGGCGCAACACGATGGGCCAGTTCAACATGATCATCAGCATGCTGCTGGCCCTGGCGGCCATCGTCGCCATCGTTGGCGCAGTGGGCCTCATGGGCGCGCTGTCCATCAGCGTCGTCGAGCGCACTAAGGAGATCGGTGTGCTACGCGCCATCGGCGCGCGCTCGCGGACCATCATGGCGATGTTCATGCTCGAAGGCGTGCTGATCGGCCTCCTGAGCTGGATGGTTGCCGTCGCCATCGCCCTTGTCGCCAGTCCCCCCCTGGCCAAAGCCCTCGGCGAGACCATCTTTAAGATGCCGCTGGACTATCGCTACAATTGGCAGGCCGTCGGCATCTGGCTTGCCGTCATCCTGATCCTATCCACCCTGGCGTCTATTATCCCGGCCCGCCACGCGACCCGCATCAGCGTCCGCGATAGTCTGGCCTACGCTTAGCGCCGCACCTGGAGGCTCTCCGTGAGCAACGCCACACCTGTCATTGATACCATCCTCAAGGCCCTCGCCATTGGCATGGGCGTCGCCAGCCTCGTTCTCGGTGGCATGGGTGTCGTCGACGAGCGCACCATCCTCTTCTTCCTGAGCGTTGGCCTGACCGCCCTGGCCGTCGCCGCCCTCACGCCCCGCCGCTAGACCCTCGCGACAGTGGCCAGACACGCCCGCGCCCCTCAGCCCTTCGCCTCGATTCTTGCCCAGGTGTCCTTGAGGCTGACGGCGCGGTTGAAGACCGGCCTGCCATCGCGGGTGTCGGGATCGACGGCGAAGTAGCCCAGGCGCTCGAACTGGTAGCGGTCGCCCGCCTGCGCGTCTTTCAGGCTCGGCTCGACGTAGCACGGCGATAGAACTTCCAGCGACTCGGGGTTGAGATTCGTCAGGAAGGTCTGGCCCTCAGGGGCGGTGTCAGGGTCGGGGGTGGAGAAGAGGCGGTCGTACAGCCGCACCTCGGCCGGGACGGCGTGGGATGCAGCCACCCAGTGGAGCGTCGCCTTCACCTTGCGCCCGTCGGGGGCGTCGCCGCCGCGAGTCGCGGGATCGTAGGTACAGCGCAGCTCGACCACGTTGCCGTCGGCGTCCTTAATGGCCCGCTCGCACTTGATGAAGTAGGCATAGCGCAGGCGCACCTCACGGCCCGGCGATAGGCGGAAGTACTTGGGTGGCGGGACCTCGCGAAAGTCGTCCTGCTCGATGTACAGCTCGCGGCTGAAGGGCACTTTGCGCACGCCCGCGCCAGGGTCTTCGGGGTTGTTTACCGCATCGAGCCACTCCACCTGCCCTTCGGGGTAGTTCTCGATAACGACCTTCAGGGGCTTGAGGACCGCCATGACGCGCGGCGCGCGCTTGTTGAGGTCCTCGCGCAAGCAATGCTCCAGCAGGGCCACATCGACGATGGCGTCGTTCTTGGCGACGCCAATGCGGGCACAGAAGTCACGGATAGCCTCGGCGGTGTAGCCGCGCCGCCGCAAGCCCGACAGGGTCGGCATGCGCGGGTCGTCCCACCCCACCACGAAGCCCTCACGCACCAGTTGCAGTAGCTTGCGCTTGCTCAGCACGGTATACGACAGGTTGAGCCGGGCGAACTCGATCTGGCGCGGGTGGTAGATTCCCAGCGCGTCCAGGAACCAGTCGTACAAGGGACGGTGATCCTCGTACTCCAGCGAGCACAGCGAGTGGGTGATACCCTCGATGGAGTCGCTCTGGCCGTGGGCGTAGTCGTACATGGGATAAATGCACCACGCATCGCCGGTGCGGTGATGTTCAGCGTGGAGAATGCGGTACATGACGGGGTCACGCATGTTGAGGTTGCCCGACGCCATGTCGATTTTTGCGCGCAGGGTGCGCGTGCCATTCGGAAACTCGCCTGCCCGCATCCGCGCGAACAGGTCCAGATTCTCCTCGACGGAGCGGTTACGGTAGGGGCTGTCCTTACCGGGGGCGTAGGGCGTGCCGCGATACTCGCGCATCTCCTCGGCCGTCAGATCGCAGACGAAGGCCTTGCCCTTCTTGATGAGGTCGACCGCCCAGTCATAGAGTGGCTCGAAATAGTCCGAGGCGTAGTACTCCCGGTCGTCCCAGTCGTAGCCAAGCCAGCGGATGTCAGCCTTGATGTTGTCGACAAACTCCTGCTCTTCCTTGGCGGGGTTGGTGTCGTCGAAGCGCAGGTTGCACTTGCCGCCGAACTCGGCGGCGATGTTGAAGTCGACGCTGATGGCCTTAGCGTGTCCGATATGCAGGTAGCCGTTCGGTTCCGGCGGGAAACGGGTCGCCACGTGGTCGAAGCGGCCCGCCTTGAGGTCGTCGATGACCGCCTGCCGAATGAAGTCGACGGGCTGAGGCGTTTCAAGGTCGGTCATGGTGGTAATTCACGCTCCTGGGCAGTAAGGATGATGCCGCTGAATCGCGTAGGGGCGCACGGCTGTGCGCCCCTACGCGAGTGTTGCGCTTAGCTGACCGGCTCGGCCTCGGCGGTCGGATGCCAGTCGGGGTTGAGCTTGTAGTAGGCGTGGGTTCCCTTGGTCGTGCGTACCAGCATCTTGCGGTTGATGGACTCCTTAATCATCTCCTTCATCTGCTTGTTAGAGAGATCGAGGACTTCCTTGTTCCGCAAGGCGCGCAGGCTGTCGAACACCTCGATAAAGAGGACCGGCTGCTCGAAGTGGGCCATCATATCGCGGAAGAACTGCCATTCGCGCTCGCCGATCTCCTCGCTCAGCGTGCCGACACCGTCCATCTCTGGCTCGATCGGCTCGGCCTCGCGGGGCGCGGCCAACTCCATTGGCTCGCCCTCGTCTGCCCCCAACTCGTCGGCGGCCTCCGGCGTCGCACTTTCCGACGCCTCGGCGGTCGCGCCGCCCTTGCCACGCCGGCGACGGCGCGACCGAGCTGGGGCAGCCTCGGCGGACGGCGACGGCGACGGCTCGAACTCCTCGTCGCCCAGCGGCTCAGGGGCGAACTGGCTCAGCTTCTGGGGGTCCTCACCGGGCAGGAAGACCTCGGTAACGGAGCCACTGCTGTACACCTGCACCAGGCCGCGCCGCTCCGCTTCGCGCACGAAGTCGCGGAACTTCTCGAAACTCCGCCCGCGCTTGTCACGCAGCTTCGTCTCGTCGAAATCGCCCAGCAGCTCGACCATCAGCAGCTTGAGGGTAGCGAGGGTCGCCAGATTGCCGCGCTGGCGCGCCAGCTTGACGGCCTGCACCAGAACCGGATAGGGGTCCTGGTCGCGCTTGCCACCGCTACGGCGCGCGCCCGTCTCCTCTTCATCGTCGTCGTCGTCCATGCCGCCGACAATCTGCGAGTAGAAGAGGAACTCGTCCGCACTCTGCGCCAGATGCGACGACGCCGCGTCGGCCACACCAATGACGATGGCGCGCTTACCCTGCTGACGGATGGCATTGATAAGGGGGATGAAGTCACGGTCGCCGGTGATGACAACATAGGTGTCGATATTGGGATGGGTATAGAGGGTCTTCATGCAATCAATACACATGTGGATATCCACCGAGTTCTTGATGGCACGCCCGATCCGACCCTCGTCGCGGTCGTAGTAGTACGTGGGCACGTACATGGGTTCGATGCTGTTGGCATACAGCGCGTTGGTCACGCGCGGGTAGCGATACCAGTCAGCGTAGGCGCGGGCGATAGTCACCCGGCCGTACTCCTGACACTTGTCGCGAATGCTGTCAAAGTTGGGTTGCTCGCCGTACTTGTTGCGAATCGAGATATAGATATTCTCGAAGTCCACAAATACGGCCACATCGTTACTAGGCATGTATCTTCTCTTGTTAGGTTGGGGCCAGACGAGCAGCGCAAGGTGTCTTGTCAGACCCTGAGGGTCGCCAAGACCCTGGGGGTCTCGGATGACCTCGCGCTCGCGCTTCTAGCCCATGCTGAAAGTTACGCGCTCGCCGTGAGCGCGGCAAGCTCCTCCTGGAGCAGGCCCCACGTCTGCGCCACATCCGCGCGCGTCGTGCGCAGATTACCGATGGCGAGTCGCAGGGTATAGCGCCCGTGGAGGCGGGTATGGGACAGGAAAGCCTTGCCTGTCGCGTTGACCCGCGCCATAAGGGCATCGTTCAATCGGTCGAGGGCCGCCTCGTCGTCGGCCAGCGCCGCCGGGCGCGCCCGGAAGCACACCAGGCTGAAGTGTGTCGGCGCGAGCCGCTCCCAGGTGGGGCTGGCGTCCACCCAGGCCGCAAACTCCCGCGCCATCTCGATATGATGCGCAATGCGCTCGGCGATGCCCCGCTCGCCAAAGTAGCGCAGCACGAACCACAGCTTCAAAGCGCGGAAGCGGCGCCCCAGCTGGATGCCATAGTCCATGTAGTCCGTGACCTGGCCCATGCTCGTGTGGGTCAGGTACTCGGGCACGAGGCTGAAGGCACGCTTGAGCACGTGGGGGTGCCGCGAGTAGAGGACCGAGCAGTCAACGGGGGTGAACAGCCACTTGTGCGGGTTCACTACCAGGGAGTCAGCCTGGTCCACGGCATCGAAAATCCAGCGCATCTCTGGCACGATGGCCGCCGGGCCGCCGTACGCCCCATCCACATGCAGCCAGACGTTGTGCTTACGGCAGATGTGGGCAATCGCCGGCACGGGGTCGATGCTCGTGGTGGCCGTTGTGCCCACCGTCGCGTTCACGGCCATCGGCCGCCAGCCCGCCGCGAGATCGGCTTCAATGGCGGCTTCCAGGGCATCCGGGCGCATGCGAAACTCGGCGTCTGTCGGTATCTTGGCCACACCCTCCTGGCCGATACCCAGCAGCAACGCGCCCTTCTCCACCGACGAGTGGGTCTGCTCAGAGACGTACACCCGTAGTCGCGGCAGATCGCGCCGCCCTGCCAGGCCCTGCTGACGCACGTCCAGGCCCAGATGCTCCCGCGCCGCCGCCAGAGCCGTCATGCTGGACACCGACGCCGTGTCCGTGATGATGCCCCAGAAGTCGGACGGCAGGCCGAGCATTTGCCTCAGCCACGACAGGGTGACTTCCTCAAGTTCTGTCACGGCCGGCGACGTGCGCCATAGCATGCCGTTGACGTTGAGGGCGGCGGTCAGCATCTCGCCCAGGATGCCCGGCGCCGAGCCGCTGATGGCGAAGTAGGCGTAGAAGTTGGGATGGTTCCAATGGGTGATACCGGGCAGGACGATGCGCTCGAAGTCGGCCAGAACCGCCTCCATCGGCTCGCCAAGGACTGGCGGCGTCTGGGGCAAGGCGGCCTTGATATCGCCCGGCGCCACCTGAGACAGGACGGGGTAACGCTCCGGGTGAGCCAGATACTCGGCAATCCAATCGACGACCTGATAACCCAGGCGGCGAAACTCCTCCGGGTGCATGTCGTGCAACTCGTCATGGGTCACCCGATCGTTCTGCACACACTCTCCTTAGCCGACGCGGCCCACCCTGGACGCGCAAAAAACGCGCCGTGGGAGCCAGACGCGATGTCAGTCCCGAGGCACGCCTTTGGAGGACAGATCAACATCCGCGAACACTTCCAACTTCTGACGCCATTATACCCAATCTTCGCCCACTTGCCTAGTTGGACGCAGCCGGGCGGCAAACATTACGTGAAGTGGCGAGCGACCACCCACAGTCAACCACGGCACAAGCAGCGGTCAGTGGTCGGTCGTCGCCTCACAGACTCGCCGCGAGCTTCTGAACCGCCGCGCACGCATCGCGCGTCACAGGTGCGCCATGACCGATACCGAGAACGTCGTAGTCGAGCACGGCCATCTTGCGGACCGAGACCTTCGCCGTTGGGGTATCCATCGTCAGGAAGGGCGGCGGCAAGCGCAGACGGCCCAGGTTGGACACGGCATCGCCGGCCAGTAACACACGACGCTGCGGATGATACAGCCCCACCAGGCCTGGGGTGTGGCCGGGCAGGTGAATCGCCCGCCAGCCGTCGACGACCGTATCCCCGTCACTCACCAACTGATCAACCGTGACCGGCGGCGCTTTGATCCACCGCGTTCGCATGATGGGCTGCGCGAGGGGGCCGACGAGGGCCGCCACTGGCCCCGTGCCCGCTGGACGCTGGGCGCGCCCCTCGATGAAACCGAGATCGGCGGCATGGGCGAAGGTCGGCGCGCCACTGGCCCGCTTAAAGGCGGCCGCCCCGCCTACGTGATCCATGTCACCGTGGGTCAGGAAGATGGCCCGCAATCGCGCCGGGTCAAAGCCCATGTCCCGTAGGCGCGCCATCAGCCGGGCCGTGTCCCGCGACATGCCGGTATCAACCAGTATCGGGCCGTCAGATGTCTCTACGAGGTACAGGTTCACCGCCGCCGTCGCGACAAGGTGAACACCGGGCGCAATTTCCACGCCTAGATCTCCTCGTTACTTAACCACTCGCGCAGACCGGGGTAGGTGGAGTCTTGCGCGTAGATACGCTCGAAGTCTTGCCGCGCTTTCGCCTTCTGGCCCTTCGCATCGTAGATCATGCCACGGGCAAATAGGGCGTGATGAATCAGGCCCGGCGGGCGCTTCCGTCGGTCGCGCAGCAGGTTGTTCGCCGCATCCAGCGCGGCATCGACACGCCCCTGGGCAAGCAGAGCCAGGGCACGATACATCAACGCCGCGTAGCTCACGTGGTCATTTGCCACCATGCCATCGGTGATCTGCACGACGGCGTCGTCCAGCCCCTGGCAGTAGTATAGCTCCGCCAGAGCCAGCCGCAGCACGGGCAGGTTCGGGGCCTCATCGAGCAGCGCCTCGAGCACGCCTGTCGCGCCGAACATATCGCCGGTGTACTGGTAGGCCTCGGCCAGCAGCAGGGTTGCCCCGATGGTCGACAGGGGCATGTTGACGACGACGTGGGGCGAAATCTCGGCCGGCACGCGCACCTGCGAGGCGTACCTGGTCATCATCTCGTCGGGCAGGTCCGTCTCGGCGGCTACCACCTTCTCCAGGTAGGGAATGGCCGCTTCAGGGTTGCCCAGCTGTAGTAGGGCAACACCGGCTAGCATGTCGTCCGACACACGGCGCTCGTTGCCATCGGCCGCGGCGGCTTCCTGAAAACGCTCGGCGGCCATGCCCGCATCACCTTCCAGCAGCGCGCGCAGGCCCTGGGCGAAGCGCTTCTCGGTCGCCGAGGCAAAGAAGCCCGGCGATGGGACAGGCGGTGTGGGAATCGGTTCGGGGGATGGAGCCGCCGCGTCGGAGGGTTCATCGACCACCGTTCGCGCTCGCGCGGGCTTTTTGGGCTGCGTGATGATATACGACAGGCCTCGCCCCGGCAGGTCAACGGTGATGCGCCGGCCACGCTTGCCGAAATTGACACTGAGCGGTCCCGGACTCACCGTCCAGCTAACGCCACTCTTGCTGAGATTGACGTAGAAGCCAGGGCCAAGTTGGATGCGCCGCCCAAAACGAAAGTACCCCATTGGCGGCTACACCAGGAACTTCCCGTTTTCCATGACCAGCTCGCCGTCCAGATAGATAGCGCCTTCGCTACGCAGGTCCTTGACGATGTCCCAATGGATGGCCGAGTTGTTATGGCCGCCGTTCTCCTTGTAGGATTGACCGAGGGCCAGGTGAATCGTGCCGCCCATCTTCTCGTCGAACAGAGTCTCGTAGACGAAGCGGTCGATGCCGTAGTTCCAGCCGACGCCGAACTCGCCGATGGCGCGCGCCCCCACATCGGTATCGAGCACCCTGAGTAGCAGGTCTTGGTGCGTGCGCGACGTGGCCTCGACCACCCGGCCGTCCTTGAACACCAGGCGGATGCCCTCGATGGGCTGGCCCTGCATGATGCCGGGGAAGTCGAAGCTGATGACGCCATTCGCGCTGTGCTCGATAGGTGCGGTGAAGAACTCGCCGTCGGGAATGTTGTTCTCACCACGACACTGGACATAGGTGCGGCCACCGGTGGCGAAGGTCAGATCGGTGTCGCGTCCCACCAGGCGCACCTGATCGTGGGCCTGGAATACGTCGCATACCCGGTCCCACTCGGCCGAAACAGCCGGCCAGTCCTGGATGGTGGCGTTGAAGAAGAAGTCCACCGCCTCGCGGTAGGGCATCGAGGCGCTCTGGGCAAAAGCCTCGGTCGGCACGCGCGTGCCCACCCAGCGCGTCTGCTGAACACGGTAGAAAGCCAGCTCGGTCAGCACCGCCGAGCGCTTAGCGCGGCGCTCGGCGGGCAGCCCCGCCAGAGCGAAGGGATTCTTGACGGCGCTCAGCCCGATCCAGGCATCAGCCCATTCGACGCCCCACCTGGTAATGGCGGGGGTCCAGGCGATCTGCTCGTCGGAGCCGTACTTGAGTAGATCGTATTGGAAGTCCAGGGCAGCGAAGGTCACCTCGACGTTCGCGCCCGCCTTGATGCCGGCCCGATAGGTGGCCGACACCAGGGGCATGGCCTCCGGCTCGCCCATGTGGATGAGCAGATTCTCGCCCGGCTTCACGGCGACGCTGTAGTTGACCAGGATATCGGCCAGTTGATCGTAGCGGGGGTCCATGGAAATCGTCCTTCTGGGTGAAGATCACGCGGCCCTCGGCGCGCGCTCGTACTAAATGTTCCTCGTCCGATGCGCTGAGCATCCCCGCCTCTGACACCGTAAGTACATCCAGCCCGCGCTGGCGTAGGCCTCGAACAACCGCCCTCGCCACGTGCTCGTCCGTGTAGAACCTAATCCTCTGCGCCATCCGAGAAGCGCTCCCTAAGCTTCGTCGTCAACGGGGACGTCGTTCGTTGCCGCAACGCCTCGACGAAAGCCCTGCTCTCGTCCAGCTCCCGGTCGATCTGCTCGCGGTGGTCGAAGTAGTAGGCGAGCGCTGCGTACACATCGGCGAGTGACAAATCGTGTTCCGCCGCCAATTCATCAATATCTCGCCCCAGGCGTTCATGCCACACGACGATGTCATGCACGGTTATGCGGCGGCCAGCGACACGCGGCTTGCCGCCTACGATGCCCGGCGTAATCTCGATGTGCTCGTCCAGTGTTTTGGCAGCCATACGTCAGTATCCAGCCTGCGGCCCCGTCGGCTTCTCGCCCCGAAGCTCCTGCACCAGCTTCGCCCCTGCGCTCGCGCCGATGCGGGTCGCGCCGGCCGTCGCCATAGCCTGGGCGTCGGCGAAGGTCTTGACGCCCCCGGCCGCCTTGACCCCCGGCGTGGGGCCGACCGCCTGGCGCATCAGCGCCACATCGGCTGGGGTCGCGCCACCCCCACTGAAGCCCGTCGAGGTCTTCACGTAGTCCGCGCCAGCCGCGACGGCCAGCCGTGAAGCACGGATCTTCTCCTCGTCGGTCAGAAACCCGGTTTCCAGGATGACCTTGAGCGTCGCACCGCGCGCGTGACACGCCTCGGCCAGCGCCGCAATGTCGCGGCGCACCGCCTCGTCATCGCCGCCCTTGAGCGCGCCAATGGCGATCACCATATCGATCTCATCCGCCCCCGCATCGATGGCCTGCTGTGCCTCGAAAACCTTGCTGGCGGTGGTCGTCGCGCCCAGGGGGAAGCCGACGACGGACGTGACCCCCACGCCACTACCCTCAAGCGCGGCCCGGCACAGCCCAACCCACATGGCGTTGACGCACACCGTCGCGAAACCATACTCGCGGGCCTCGTCGCACAAGGCGCGAATCTGCGCCGCCGTGCTATCGGGCTTGAGCAGCGTGTGGTCGATCATGGCAGCAACATCGGGCGCGAGGCCGCCGGCCAACGGGTCATAGGTGGCAACCGCCAGGGCCGCCGCGCGGCCGTGCTCCTCGCGGGCTGCGTTACGAGCCTGGCGCGCCTGGTCAGCCGAGTTCATAGGTGTGGCTCCAGGAAGTTCTGAATCATGGCGACGCTAGGGCATACCCGGCGGAAAGGTATAGTTGGGAACCATGCCCCAGTCCTTGAACGGCCAGTAGATCACCCACGCTTTGCCCTCGATGTTGTCCTTGGGCAACGCGCCCCAATTGTGGGAGTCGTTGGAGTTGTCGCGGTTATCGCCGAGAACGTAGTATTCCTCAGCGCCGAGGGTCACGGGCGGGCGCGTATAGCTGCCGAGGCGCTGCAAGTACTCCTCGGCCAGGGGCTTATTGTTGATATACACACGCCCCGACTTGACTTCGACCGTCTCACCTGGCAGACCGATGACACGCTTGATGTAGTCGCGGTCCGGGTTGTTGGTCGGCTTGAGAACCACGATATCGCCGCGCTGGGGGGGCGAGAACCAACGATACAGGGCGCGGTTGACGATGATGAACTGGCCGGTATGCAGCGTTGGCTCCATACTGAAGCCCTCGATGCGGAAGTTCTGGAAGGGGATACGAATGAGGAAGAAGATGGCCGCCGTCAAGACCAGCGTCTCGATGATCTCGCGGGCGACCGACCCCGCTCCCGCCCAGCGACTCGCCGTTGGAGCCACCTCCTGGGCCGTCGCGGCCTCCGTCGCGGCAGCTGCCACCGGCTCGGCGGCCGCCTCAGCTATGTGGCCGGGTAGCTTCTCCCATGGCCCCGGCGGCCAGGCCATCCCATCGCGTTCCAACTGATCCAACGTCCAATTCTGCTTCCCTGAGATTTCCACTGGCGACTCCCTAACGACGGTGACATTCGACTAACGGGGATTATACTCCAGGAGAGGAGAGCCGGGCAAGTATGGCTTGCGGCAAGCCCGGCTATGGTATAATGACTCTATGGTAGGCCTCAACTCAACCGTCGATCTCATCGCCTTGAGCGTCGCCCTCTGGCTGGGCGTCTATCTCGTCACACGCAGTCGACGGCCGACCGCCTGGCTGGCGGCGGGCGCCTCGTGGTCGCTGGTGGGCTATTTCCTCAATCGGCTGATCAATCTCAACTTCATCGGCTACCCGGAGCTGACCCTGCTGGGTGGCTGGAGCGCCATTCTCGTCGCGCCGCTCTGGTATCATCTGTCCACCGAGTTCTACCCCTCTGCGCCTGCCCGGCGCTGGCTCGTCCCCCTGGGCTATCTGGTCAGCCTCATATTTCTGGGCCTGATGGTCGCTACTGACCTCATCTTTCGCGGCCCGTCCGTGGTCCCCGCCACCACCGGGGCTGCCGCTGGCGCGGGGCCACTCTATGCCTCACTAGGCGGCTTCCTGACCGCGTATGGCCTGCTGGCGTTGTGGAACCTGGGCCAGGCGAGGCGCAACGGCCCCCGCCTCTACCAGGCTCAGATTACCGCCATCTTGTGGGCAACGGCCATCGCCGTCATCGGCTCGATGTACCTGATTATTATTGATCTGTTCAGCCTTGCGGCTCCCCTGCTGGTGGGGGACATATTGCTGGCCGTCGCCATTGGGGTGCTGGGCTACGGTGTGGCCCGCTATAACGCCCTTCTTGACGGGCGACCGACCGGCCGTGACCTCGGCTACATGGCGGCGGTAATCGCCCTCATTGTCGGCGTCTACGTGCTCTTCATCGGCCTGTTCTTCCAGGCCTACGCCATCCCATTAGCCGCCCTCGTGCCGGTCGTCATGCTCGTCATCGTGTCCCATACCCTGTACGACGGCTTCCGCAGCCGCCTGGACCATCTCTTCTACCGCGAGTCGTCGGCCAACCTGCGCGACAGCTTGCGGGCGCTCGCCCGCGAGGCCGGCACCACCGGGGTCGAGAGCGCATTGCGCGGGGCGCTGACGGCCGCCTGCGCCGACCTCGGCGCAGATCGGGGCCTGGTTGCGCTGCGCCACGATGATGGCCTGCGCGTCGCCGCCAGCCTGCGGGCTAGCGCGCCGGGGCGCGCGCTGGCCCCATTCCCCTTGCCAGACGATGCCGAGGCGTTGACCACCTCCATGAGCGCGCTGCCTGACATGGCGGCTATCGCGCCCCTTGCGTGGGGCGGCGCGACGCTAGGCTTCATCGCTGTTGGGCCACGCGCAGGTGGCTACACCCGCGGCGCCCTCGGCGATCTGGCCGACGTCGCTGACCGCATGGCGGCGGCGGTCCACGCCGCGCAAGAGGCGGACACAGCGGCAGCGACCCTGACCAGTCACGTCGAGACCATGCAGGCCCGCGATCGCGAGTTGCAGAGGCAGGTGCAGGCCATGACAGAGCTGGCGCCGGCGGCCGGCTCAGAGCCGGCCCCGCCGCGCGAGGTGGAGGACGCGCTGCGCCACCTGTACGATTTCCCCTACCTCGGCGAGCACGCTCTGGCGCAGTTGGCGGTCGTGACCGCAGCCGCGGCTGGCCGGGCCGATGGGCCCTCCACCATCATCGACCGCGGCCAGGCGCTGCGCGACGTGTTGCTGAGTCACCTTGAACGGCTTCGACCCGCCGGCCGGGAACCCCAGGGCGACGCCGCCGCCAGTCGCCGCGAGTGGCATGCCTATCTGGTTCTCAGGCAAAGCTATGTCGATGACATCCCGACCCGCGAGACCATGAGCCGCCTGGCGCTGAGCGAAGGAACCTACAACCGCACCCGGCGGCAGGCGCTGCACGGCGTGGCGCGATCTCTGGCTGACGAAGAGCGCGCCCACAGCGCCAGGAGCTAACGGTCACAGCCAGGCCCGACAGGTCATCCACAGCCAGAGCGGTCAGCCTACCCCGTGTGACGCCCAAGCGCGCCCTCACTTGCCAACGGCAAACTCTTCGCGGCGCCGCAGTTGGCCGCCTTGACCGCCTGGGCTACAATCTAGGGAAGCCTGCGCGGGAAGGATAGCCATGGACAAAGCTCACTTCACCGGTCTTGACGAGAATCCACTGCTGGCCGGTCTACGCCTGACGCGTACTCCCGAACCCGCCATCATGGTCATCTTCGGCGCATCGGGTGACCTGACGCAGCGCAAGCTGATGCCCGCCCTCTATAACCTGACGCGGGAGGGCTTGCTGCCCGCTCAGTTCGCGGTGGTTGGCGTGGCGCGTACCGAGATGGACAACACGGCCTTCCGCGACAGGATGCACGCGGCCGTTGTCGAGCACTCCCGCTCCGGCGGCACCAACCCGACCGTCTGGGAGAGCTTCGCCAACCGCCTCTTCTACCTGCCCCTCAAAGCCTACGACGACACCCCGTCGTATGAAGTCCTCGGTACGAGGCTCACCGAGCTGGACGCGCAGTTGGGGACCGGAGGCAACCGACTCTTCTATCTGGCGACGCCCCCCAGCGTAGCGGGCGACATCATCGACGGCCTGGACCACGCCGGCATGGCCAACAACAGCGATGGCTGGCGGCGCATCATCGTCGAGAAGCCCTTCGGCTACGATATCGACTCATCCCGCGAACTTAACGGCCACCTGCTGCGCGTCTTCAGCGAGGACGAGGTATTCCGTATCGACCACTACCTCGGCAAGGAGACCGTCCAGAACCTCCTGGTCCTGCGCTTCGCCAACACTATCTTCGAGCCGGTCTGGGATCGGCGTTATG
>CAZJJF010000014.1:0-22464 GCA_964546245.1 uncultured Anaerolineales bacterium | reverse complement strand
GCATGGCGGTGACGTGGTTGCCGAAAGCCATCGTGATCGCGCCCAGGCTCTTGGCGAGCATGACGCCTTTCATATCGTTGGTCAGCGTCGGCGCGGTGACCTGGGTAAAGTAATACTTGGGAGCCTTCTCACGTAGCAACGCCTCGAACGCTGTCCACCCCATGCCCTCGGCAATGCAATCGACGATGGCGACTGTGTATTCAGGGTGGAGCATGGCGGCGTGTTGCGCCAGGGAGCACTGCGGCCACACCATCTCCTCACGGCTGCGCCGCCCGACGCGGTGTTGGGTGCGAATCCAGATACCACCGTCGGGGGACGGAGGATTGACCAGCAGGACATCGACGGCCGTCGCTGGCCGCGTGTGCGTCAGGTGGCGGACGGCCGCCCCTGCGTCGGGGAACTCGGGTGGGCGCGGCGCTTTGACGGCGCGGGTGCCCAGGTTGTGACGTAGCTCGTCCCGAGTCTTGATGTCCTCAGGCTTGATGCCATTTTGGGTAACTGCCATGCCCCCTCCTCGCTCGTCTATCGCAACGCTAATCACCGCTCAGGGCGTGACGCGGGCCATTTCCTGATTGATGCGGACCTCGCGCTCGCTCAGCGCCTCGAGCACGCGCATCAGAATCCACGAGATGAACAATTGCAGGCCGATCAGCGCCAGGAAGGCGCTGGTCAGCATCCAGAACCAGGCGCGCGACATCTCCCAGCCCTGGAGGCTCATGACCAGGGCGACGACGGCAATGGCAAGGCCCAACGCCCCCGCCAGCAGCCCCATCCACCAGAAGTGGCGGTCCAGCGGCGTCCTGAAGATAGGCCGCCCGAAGAGACCCACTCGCACCGGCTGCTTGCGGAAGAGGGACACGAGATAGTTGAAGGTCGCGCCCAGGGAGAAGGTGCTGACGCCCACGAAGCTAAGCACCATCGCCGTGAACAGGCAGAACACGCCCCACGGTCCCAGTTGCGTCACGCCCTGAGCGCGCAGCGCGACGAAGCCGGCCGCCAGAATGGCCGCCAGAGTGATGCAGGCCAGGCCCACCATGCCCAACAGGCGGGCCGGGTTGTACTCCAGCGAGGTCCAGAGGATGGTCTTGAGGAAGCGCGTCCCGTCCTTGACGACGCTGAGCTTGGAGCGGCCGACGCGCTCACTGTAAGCGATGGGTATCTCCACCACCTTGAGGCCTTCGTGAACCGAGCGCGTGCTCATCACCGGCGTGAAGTTGAGGCCATCGGGCAGCGGGTACAACCGCGCCAGGACATCGCGGCGCACCACGCGCATGCCGCTGGCCGGGTCCGCCACACGCTGGTTGCCGATAAGGCTGACTAGATTGGACCAGATGAAGTTGCCCAGCTGTCGCACCATGGGCATATGGCTCTCGGCCCCGGAGCGGCGCGACCCGACAGCCACGTCCGCGCCGTCGACGAGGGCCGCCTGGCACAGGCTGGGGAAACGCTCGGGCGGATAAGTCCCGTCAGCGTCGGTGAAGGCCAACAATTCACCGCGCCCCGCGAGGAAGCCGGTCTTGATAGCCGCGCCGTAGCCCCGATTAACCGGGTGGCGGACCAGGCGCGCGCCGGGGATACTCTCCACAATTTCGGCGGTACGGTCGGTCGAGCCGTCGTCCACGACGACGATTTCTAGATTATCGACTCCCACCTCTCTCAGAGCAGGGGCGACGGCCTGGATGCGGTGAACGATGTCCGCAATGCCATCCTCCTCGTTGAGCGCGGGAATGACCACCGATAGAGTGAGCGGCGCTAGCAGTGGCGCGGCAACGGCGGGGCGGGCGAAGTCGATAGGGCGAAGCGCGGCATCTACAGTCATGCATCCCCCTCAGCGTAATACACGGTCTCGGCGCGCGGTTGAGCGCCGTTGGCAACGATGTGGCGAACGATTCGGGCGGGGACGCCGGCGACGATGGTGTGGGGCGGTACATCCTGGGTGACCACTGCGCCGGCCGCCACCACCGAGCCGCGCCCGATGCGCACGCCGTCGGTGATAATGGCGCCACCGCCGATCCAGACGTCATCCTCGACGATAATGCCCTGTGCCGTGATGCCCTGGCTGACGAAGGGCCGCGTCGGATCGTCGAAGCGATGGTTCACCGCGAGCATCTGAACCAGCGGCGAGGTATAGACCCGATCGCCAATGCTGATGCCGCCCTGACCGCGCAGCACGTTGTACTCGCCGATCAGGCTGTCGCAGCCGATGCGGATGCCAGAATGGGGCATGTGGCGGAAGTTGTAGACGTGCAGCACGGAGCCATGCATCACCAGGCTGTTGGGGCCGACGCTGATGCCGTTGGGGCAGGCGTGCAGGTAGACCCCCTGGTCGAGATACGCGCCGTGACCCAGGCGGATGTTGCTGGCGAAGCGCAGCCGCACCCCGTTCTCGATGGCCGCTGTGCCGTCCATGCGCAGAATCAGGCGATACACGACGCTCCGCAGGCCGATGCCGACGATGGTCGGCACCCACCCAAAGAGCGTCATGATCGTCTGTTCGATGAGATAGTAGCGCAGGCTGGCCGCCTGCCGCATCATGTAGAGCTGGAGTTGCTTGACCACGGAAAGAAACTGGCTGGGGTGATGGGGGGGGCGTCGAGGGGCAGATCTGAGTCGGAGACACGCACTAGCAGGCGGCGGCGCTCGGCGCGAATCATCCACGCGGCGGCGTCAGCGAGGTCGGTCACCACTTGATGGGGACGCAGCGACAGGGCCGGCGCGGTCATCATTTGCTGCAAGCCTCGACCGGTCCTCACCATGATGGTACGGCAGCCGACCGCGCGTCCGGCTTGCATGTCGCTGTAGGCGTCGCCGACGATGTAGCACTGATCCAACGGTAGATTGAATCGGGCCGCGGCTTGCAGGAGCAGGCCGGGGCGGGGCTTGCGACATTCGCACGCTTCGTCCGGCCTGTGGGGGCAGCACAACACGGCATCGATGCGGCCGCCGTGAATCTCCACCGTATCACGCATGCGCTGGTTGATGTCATCCACCACGGTACGCGGGGTGATGTTGCGGTGGATGATGGCCTGGTTGGTCACCACGATGGCCCGCCAGCCCGCCTCGCGCAGGAGCCGTAGAGCGTCGAGCGCGCCCGGCAGGAATTCGAACTCCGACCATGACTTGACGTGGTCGGGGCGATTCTCGTTGATGACGCCATCGCGATCGAGAAACACAGCTCTCACAAACGCCTCCTGTTGACCTAACGGAGGGCGGCAACGCGCGCCGTCGCCCATGAGGGATGAGGCTGGACACCGTTTGTACGCGATAGGGTGTTCAAGAGGACGGTGGCGCCCTGGAAGTCGAAGCGGAAGTTCATGCGGACAAGGCCCTCGGCTTCCAGGGCTTGTGTGACGGCGGCCTGTCGCTCGACAGGGCAGTAGAGCATCAGGAAGCCACCGCCGCCCGCGCCTGTCACCTTGCCGCCGATCGCGCCGTGCTGGCGGGCCAGCGTGTACCAGCGGTCGATGCCCGACGAGGAGATATTCGGGGCGAGCTTCTTCTTCTCGCGCCACGACTCGTCCAGCAACTGGCCGAAGCCGTCCAGGTCGCCCGTCTCCAGGTGGCCGCGCATGTCGTGGGCCAACGCCTTGATCGCGTGCAGGGCGTCGATGACGGCCGGGTCCCGCTTCTCACTGGCCCGCTTCTGGTGCGCCAGGATATTCGACGACTCGCGGCTGCTGCCGGTGAAGAACAGAATCAGGCGGTTCTCCAGACGCCCCAGTGTGCTGTCGTCGAGTTGTAGCGGCTCGACGGTCACGCCGTCGGCGGTGAAGGTGATGACCTTCACGCCACCGAAGGCGGCAATGTACTGGTCTTGCTTGCCGACCGGCATCCCCATCTTCTCGATCTCGATGTACGCAGCGGTCTCGGCAATTTCCTGCCGCGACATGGGAATATCGGCCAACGTGCTCAAGGCGCGCACGAGGGTGACGGCCACGCTGCCCGACGAACCCAGGCCGGTGCCGGGCGGCACTTCGGATGCCAGGAACACGTCGTACTCGCGCTCGATGCCGAAGTGGTGCAGGATGGCGCGCGGCAATTGCAGGTTGCCATCCCAGAAGAAGGGCTGGCGCGGGTCGTGGCGGTAGAACGTCCGATAGTCAGAGGAGATGATTTGTACCCCTTCGTCCTGAGCGCCCTGCGAGACGAAGGTGTAGAAGTACTTGTTAATGGCCGCGCTAATGACCATGCCGCCGTAGGGGTGGTAGTAGGCGGCCAGGTCGGTTCCGCCGCCGCCGAGGCTGATACGAACCGGCGCTCGTGCGATGAGCATCTCAGATCCTCCTGAGCCAGTTCTCACGGATCTCGACACGAGTCATCCGCCCCAGCACGTTGACCAATACCTGGGCGCGCTCGACACTCGACAGGTGGCCCTGGAAGACGCCCTCCAGGTCTTGCATCGGGCCATCGGTGATTTCGACACGGTCCCCCGCTTCCAGGCGGCGCGGTCCGTGAACTGGCAGGTCGCCCAGGTGACGCTGGATGGTGTCGATGACGGCCGGGGCGATGGGAATGGGATGGCCCTCGTTGCTGACGACGGCGCGGAGGCCCGGCACCCAGGTAATGGCCGACAGGCCAACGGCCGAGAGGGCCACCCGCACGAAGCTGTAGCAGGCGAAGTATGGCTCGTTCTCGGTGCGGCGGCGGCGGGCGCGCCAGACCGGAATCGTGGGCAGGTAGGTCTCGAAGCCGCGCGCTTGCAGCGCCGTCGTTACCTGCTGCTCGGCGTGGGGCTTGGTGTGGAGCGCGTACCAGGTGGGTGTATCGATTGCATCGGTCGGCGCAAAAGCGGGCATACCCATAGGGCGTTCTACCTCGGTAGTCAAGAAACGGGCCAGAAGGATGGAGGACAGGATTGAAGCGGAAGAGGCTGCTACGCTTGCCGGACAGGCTCCGCCCATCCGTGCCGGTTGGGGGCCGCATGGAACGGGAGCGAGTGGGCCTATGCGGGGCGTCGCGGACGGCAGGCAGGCTCCGCCCATGCGTGCATGAATATGCCGCGCTGGACGTATTACCTATGGACGAGGGCACGACGCTCTTTGTAGTTCCAGGTCGCCCGCCGCTCACGACCACGCGGGACTGCCCCACGGAATCGGGCATATGCCAGCGATCCGGACGTACCATCAGGATCAGTGGGCTGCGGCTCAATTACGCCAACGTGGGCGAAAGCCAGCACAAGGGGGGAACAGGGCCGGGAGGGTTAGGATGCGTGGAGTCTGATGCTTTCCCGAATGCGGGGCCGCGGTCTTCATGGACCGTGGGCTTGTGTCCCGTAGAGCCAACTATATTCAGGCGCACCGCCGGCCCCCCCGCCGGCGGTTCTGCCCAACGCTTGCACCGCTAGCGGTGCGGTCATTCTCTGGGCAGACACAAGAACCGTCTACTCATTTTCTAGTGTAATGCTGGTTGCTTGAGGAACTGCTTGAGGAACTGCTTGAATTTTGGCCGTGAAATAGGCCTTCACAGGTATGTTGCGTAACTGATACTGCATTCAGGCGACTGCCAGGCTATTTGCCGCTAGGCGTATACGCAACCTGAGCCGCCAGGCGCTCGAAAAGGGCCGTTGTCTCGGGCGCAGGGACCGATGACATTTCCGTGCGGAGGTACTCCACGAGGCCCTGATAGTGCTTGAGGGCGCGGCTGACCTCGCCCTGCTGCTGATAGCAGCGCATCAACTCGCGGTGCGCGACCTCTAGATAGCTGTCTTCGACGATGGCGCGTCGATAGACGTCTGCGGCCTCGCTGTAGCGCCGCGCCTCGAACAGTAGCCGGCCGAGCAAGAGCAGCGCTTCCAGGAAGGTCTGGCGCAGTTCCTCGCGGCGAATGAGCGCCCACTCGCTCACAGCCGTCACGTCGGCGAGGAAGTCGCCCTGATACAGCGCGACGGCCGACTGAAGGCTCGCGATGGCCTGGTCGGGCGCTTTCTTGGCGTGACAGCGGGCCTGAGTCACGAGGGTTTCGAACTCGTCAACGTCGAAGTAGTAGGGAATATCGTGGTTGAAGGCATAGCTGTCCTGCTGGGTCACGACGCGCCGTCGGTCGCCCAGGGCGCGCCGCAAATGGTACAGGGCCGGGTGCAGGGCCGCGCGTAGCTGACTGGGGGATGCATCCGGCCACAGCATGACTCCAATCTGCTCCTTGGTGCGAGAAGGGTGCGAGAGCAGGAAGAACAACAACTCGCGCGGTTTGGCATAGGTCCAGTCGCTGTTGGACAGCAGTCGATCGCCCCGGTAGACCTTGCTCTGGCCGAGGGCCAGCACGCGCAGCTCGGGGTCGGGGTCAGGTGGCGCGACCGTCGCGACAACGGGTGGCGGTGTGGCGCGAGGCCCGGGTAGGGCGAGCGCCGGTTCCACCAGCGCCAACCGATCGAGTTCATCGAAGGGCGCGCTGTAGGCCTGGCGGCGGAGGGCCTCATACTGCTCCGCGCCCAGGCCGAGGAGCGCGGGGGACAGGCAACGCCGCATGTCGGCGTCAAAGGCAGGCGAGCGCGGTGCGCCGATGGTCTCGCGCAGAGCGGTCGCGATGCCCTCTAGTCGCGGGGCATTCGCCACGGGACCGGTTGTGGCGTAGATGGCTGCCGCGATGTCGAGGCACTCGGCGATGCCGCGCTGGGCGTGGTGGGCGCGCTGGAGTTCCAGGGCCTTGCTCGCGAGAGTCAGAGCGCGTGGAGCGTCGCCGTCGTGGAGCGTGGCGAGCGCCTGGACGCTTAGCGCCGTGGCGATGCCGTCATCCAGCCCCAATTCCTCATACAGCGTCAGGCTCTCGGCGCTGTGCATCCGTGCGTGGGTCGGGTCGCCCTGGTAGACTGCCAGGAGCGCCAGGTCGACCAGCGCGCGGGCGACGCCAGCGCGATGATTGAGGCGACGGTAGCGCATCAGGCTATCGCGCAGCCATTCAGCGGCCTGATCCATATCCTCGCGGTCCCGCGCCAGAGCGCCGAGGTCGGCGAGGGACGCGGCGATGCCCAGCTCGTCGCGAAGCCCGTGCCGCAGGCTGAGAGCCTCGTCTATCAGCGACCGGGCGTCGTCGTACCGGCCCTGGGCGCTGGCCGTGGCAGCGCGCGCGCTCAGCCCGAGGGCCAACTCGCGCGCCGCACCCAACACCCGAAATGCGGCGATGGCTTCATCGAAGAGAGCGGTTGCCTCGCGATAATCGCCACGAACCCGGCGCAGTCGGCCTAGCTGGAGAAGGGCGTGAGCCGTGGCGCGGCGACTACGTAGCCGGCGGCTCAGGGTGAGGGCTTCCTGGCACAGGGCTTCGGCCTGTTCATCGTCGCGCCGGTCGATGCTCAGCGCGGCCAGGGCGCACAGAGACGACGCTTGCCGCGCTTCGTCGCCGGCCTTGCGCTTGAGGCCCAGGCTGCGCTTGTGCAGCGCCTCGGCGCGGTTGGCGTCGCCCTGAAGGTGGGCGAGAGCCGCCGCGCCATCGAGCGTGCGGACGTGAAGCTCCGCTACATTTGCCCCGGCCAGCTCCAGGGTGGCGTCGAAGAACTGGCGCGTTTCGGGGACACTCCCTCGCGCCTGCCAATACGGCCACAGTGAGGCCGACAGGCGCAGGGCCGTCTGAGCATCGCCCGATTCGAGGGACCAGGCCAGCGCCGCGTGGAGATTATCGCGGTCCAGGTCCAGCCGCTCCAGCCATTGGCGCTGCTGTGGGCCGTCCAGATGAGGCAAGGCCATCTCGGCCAGCGCCGCGAAGTAGGCGGCGTGAGCCGTGCGCGCCACATCGATCTCCGCCGCCGCCAGCTTCTCTGCCGCGTAGGCGCGGCTGAGGGTGGGCAGCTGATAGCGCGCGCGGCCCATCTGGCTCTCGACACGTAGCAGGCAGGCATCGACCAACGCCATCAGGCTGTCGAGAACTTCAAAGGCCGATAGCTCGGCGGTCGCGCAGACGGCCTGGACGGCTTCTAGCGTTGCGCCCTTCTCGAACACGGTCAGGGTGCGGAAGACGCGCTGATCGGGCGGACTGAGTCGCGCGTGGCTCCAGTCGAGACCGGAGCGCAGGCTAGGCTCGGCCTGGCTGCTAGATCGGGCGCCGCGGCGGGGCGGGCGAATCAGATCGCCGAGGGTCGAGGCGATCTGGCCAACCGACAGGACGCGGCAGCGCTCGGCGGCCAGCCCGATGGCGCGCGGTAGGCCTTCCAACTGGCGGCAGATATCGCCGACCATGCGGGCCGTCGAGGGTGTCAGTTCGAAGCTGGGCTGTGCAATTCGAGCGCGCTCCACGAACAACCGGACGGCATCGTACTCGGCCAGCTGCTCCACGTAGGCGACCTGATCGCCCAGGGGTAGGCTGTCGATGGCCACGGCGATGTCGGCCTCCGGCGGGACAGCCAGCGCCTGGGTATACCAGATCCGCTCGCCGGGCACGTGCAGCGGCTCGCGGCTGGTGACCAGGAGGGTGACGCCGGAAGTTGCTGCCAGAATCGACCGGGCTATCTCGGCGATGTCGCGGGTCACGCCTTCGCAGTTATCCAGGAGCAGGAGAAGCTGCTGGGCCTTGAGGGCGGCCAGCAGGGGGGCGAGGGATGAGTCATCGTCAGACACTGCAAGCGCCGCCATAAGCGCGCGAAGGCTGTCGCCTGACTCGCGCCTGTCCGCCAGGTCGACGCTCCAGATGCCGTCGGGATACGCCGCCAGCGCTGAGGCGGCGACTTCTGCCGCCAGCCGGGACTTGCCGCAACCGGCGGCGCCCGTCAGGGTGAGGAGACGGACATCGGACTCGGTAAGTAGCGCTTGTAGCTCCGCCAGAGCAGGCGCACGGCCAATGAGAGATGTTGTCTGATGAGGGAGATTGGTGAGCGCGTCGGGACCGATGCGATCGGCCACGCTCGAATGCGAGGCGATGCGCATAGGCCCACGGAAGCGGCGAAGGTTCTTCGCCGAGTTCCGCTCCTGCTGTCCGCGCGCGGTGGCTGATGCCGCATATTGAATGCGATGTGTATCGGGCGCAAGCTCGCGGACAGAGCGCGGCGGCCGCGGGTATTGCGTGTTCACCTTCGACACAGTCCCCCCCAGGGTCGGTCGAGAATCCCACTGTGCAGACAGGTTTAGACGACATAGCGCGGCCTCGCTGCTGGCCGCGCTGGCTTCCTCCCTATTCTACAACATTTGTGTCGTCACGTCAATAGATGACTATTGGGTGTATTCCTTGTGACCCTGTCATTTTAGGCGCGTTATCCAGCCGCCGGGATACGCCTGGGAAGCGGTCATTGGTTTCGCTATCGTCACTCGCGGCCCAGACCAGGACACTACCTTGTAACACACAGCGGGGACAGGCGGCTGACCCGCCTGTCCCCGCTGTAGCCTACCCGCCTCAGCGCGGAGTCGGTCTGCCGTACACGGCCTCGCGTAGACCACGGATGTAGCCCAGGGCGTAGAGTCGGCCATAAGAGGAGTAACCAGCCGCGTCGTTACGGTCGCCCTCAACGGTCGGCACGTGATCCGGGCGCAAAACACCGTCAAAGTCGATGTCTTTATACGCCTGCATGCAGGCGAGCATGTCGGTCTTGCCTGCGTCGTGCCAGGTTTCTTGGAACTTGTCCGGCGTACCCAGTACATCCCGGAAATGAACGAAGTAGAGCCTGCCCTGGCGGCCAAAGTCGCGGATGACGCTGGGCAAGTCGCCGGTCATCAACGTGAAGTTGCCCTGGCAGAGGGTGATACCGTTAGCCGGGCTGGGGGCCATGTCAACGAGCCGCTGGAAGCTCTCAACGCTGCGCATGATACGAGCGACGCCGCGAATGGGCGACAGGGGCGGGTCGTCGGGGTGCATGGCGAGTCTGACGCCCCACTGCTCGGCAACAGGCAGCACCCGCTGCAGGAAGTAGGCGAGGTTCTCCCAGAGTTCCTCTTCGGTGACTGGCCCCGCGTCGGTGGCGGGCGCGCCCTGCATCAGGCTATTGTCGAAGCTGGTGACAACCGAGCCACCACGCGATGGCGTGATGGTCGAGGTGCGTAGCCAGTTGAAGTCGGTCATCCACTCGTAGCACCAGACGGGGATACCCAGCCGCCCCATGTTCTCAATGAGGGTGCAGATGCCCTGAATCTCCTCCTCGCGGCCCGCTTGCCCGCGCTTCACCTTGTTGTAGGGTGGGCGGGCCTCGATGACGGCCAGTTGGAAGCCGCCGTCCTCGTAGCGCTGCTTCATGCGCAGCAGCGGCATGTAGTCCCACGGGCGATCATCCCCCAGCCAGGGGTCGTCGTAGGGCAGGCCGCCGACCGCGTAGTCGGCGCCGCCCTGCTTGGCGAGCTTCCACAGGGGGGAGGGGCTGGGTGGCAGGTACTCGGCGATTTGAATCATAGCACACTGAAGTCCTTGTAAACTGCGCCCTGGCGGCGGCGAGGCGCGCGGCGGCCGGCTACAGGCTCGCCTTCAGGATGCGGCACGCAGGCTGCGCCTCGACGCGATACGAACCCGTCGCGGCGGGTACAACCACGCTGTCTAGTTCCGCCACGGGATAGACTTCGCCCTGGCCCGCGACCAGGCGCGCCAGGCCCTCGATGACTGTCAGGGCGTGGAAGGACTCGCCGCCCGTATCGAGCGTAAGCGGCCGCCCCTGGCTCTGGAGCAGCTCCAGGGAAAAGTACTCGGTGCGGCACAGAATGGCGCGCTCGCCGTCACCCAGGTCGGGAGCCGGTGTAGCGCTCGCCAGCATCGTGGGGTCGGTGACGGCAATGGATTGGTCGATGTGCAGCGCCCGCGCGCTGGTCGGAGGTCGGCCCCAGTCGTAGACGCGATAGGTCAGGTCGGAGGTCTGCTGCACTTCGTACACAAACAGCCCCGGTCCCAGGGCATGCAGCGTGCCCGCCCGCATCAGCAGCGTGTCGCCCGGATGGACCGGCAGCGGCTCGGTCAGGTCGATGATGCGACCGTCGCGGATGGCCTCGGCCAGCGCGGCGGGGCTGGCGCCGGGCTGAAGGCCCGCGATGAGCGTCGCGCCGGCGTCGGCGTCCAGGATGTGCCAGGCTTCCGTCTTGCCGAAGTGCCCCTCACCCTCCAGGCGCGCCGCTTGCTCGTCGTTGGGGTGAACCTGAAGCGACAGCCACTGCTCGCAGTCGAGCAGTTTGATAAGCAGGGGAAAGCGCATCCCAGTGCGGGCGATGGCTCGGCGGCCGAGTAACGCTGCCCCGTAGTCGGCGGCGACCTCGCCCAGGGTTCGCCCCGCCAGCGGTCCGCTGTCGATGCGGTCGTGCTCGTAGACAACCCACGCCTCGGCCGTGAGCCGGCCGGGCCGCAGCCGCTCGCGGCCGCCCCACACGTAGTCACGATACTCGGCTTGCAGGCGCAACGCGCCCGGCAGGTCAACCATAGGGAATCGCGCTCATTCTAGACGTCAGAGTTGGCCTTCATATAGTCCATGACCTCATCGACCTGACAGAACGCCAGCCCCGTCACCGTGTCGGCGCAGCCGTAGTAGATGGCGATGCGGCCCGTTGGCGCATCGGCGAGGGCGGCGCAGGGGAAGGCGACATTGGGCACATCGCCCACGCACTCGTAGAGGGTCTGAGGCGAGAGGAGGTAGGGCCTGGTGCGATAGATGACCTGCCAGGGTTGGTCCAGGTCCAGCAGCGCCGCGCCAAAGCTGTAGACGAAGCCGTTGCAGCTGGTCAGCACGCCGTGGTAGAACAGCAGCCAGCCTTCTTTGGTCTCGATGGGAATCGGCCCCGCGCCAATCTTGGTGCTCTGCCACGTCCAGGCTTTGGTGCCCATGACCCAGCGGTGCTTGCCCCAATGTTCCATATCGGGACTCTCGCTGTAGAAGATGTCGCCGAAGGGGGTGTGCCCGTTGTCGCTGGGCCGGCTGAGCATGGCGTACTTGCCGCGAATCTGGCGCGGGAAGAGCACGCCATTGCGGTTGAAGGGCAGGAAGGCATTCTCCAGCTGGTGGAAGGTCTCGAAGTCGTGGGTATAGGCGACGCCGATCGTGGGGCCGTGATAGCCGTTGCACCACGTCACGTAGTAGCGGTCGTCGAGCCACGTCACGCGCGGGTCGTAGCGATGGACGAAGGCCGTGATTTCAGGGTCTTCATTAGTAAAGACAATCGGCTCCGCCTCAATTGTCCAGTGGATGGCATCGGGGCTGAAGCCGCGATGGACGTTCATGTTGCGCGCCCGGTCATCGCAGCGGAAGACGCCCACAAAGCCGTCCCTGAAGGGCACAACGGCGCTGTTGAAGATACTATTGGAGGTGCGGGTCGCGTCGCGGGGGATGATAGGATTGGCGCTGTAGCGCCAGACGACGTCCTGGCTCTCGGCAGGGCGATCCTGCCACGGAATAGTGGGCAGCGCGTCGCCGACGATGGTGGTGGTCGAGATGGGGGCGAGGGGGCGCGTCGAGGCCATGACGGTTCTCCTGTGAGCCAGGCTCAGGCGTGGCGACGCTGCGCACGCGAGGGGAACAAGGTGACACGCGGCAAGGTCGCTTCAATAGATACTGGGACGCCATTCTCAGGCCAACCCTATTTAGCGTGGCGTTCAGGCAGACGCGCGGGGCGGTGGCCCTAGGCGCTACCATCGCCGCGCGAGACGATGGCGCGGGGCGTGGAGCGAGCCGGCGGCACGAAGTTCGCGCAGCAGTTCGCGCCGCGCCTCGAACTCCTCCGGAACCGCCGCCGCTTCCATCAACTCATCGCCGTCGAGCACCTGCTGAGCTTGAATCGTCTGTAAGACCCGGTGGCGGCGGCGGTACACCCTTCGGGCGGTCTGCTCATCAGGCGCGCGAATAAACTCGCCCAGGGCGGCAACC
This sequence comes from uncultured Anaerolineales bacterium, assembly GCA_964546245.1. Taxonomy (GTDB): domain Bacteria; phylum Chloroflexota; class Anaerolineae; order Epilineales; family JAHCIE01; genus JAHCIE01. The sequence goes on along the minus strand of CAZJJF010000014.1, from coordinate 9,716 downwards.
AGCGGGTTGTCGAGGGCAGCGATCATCCCCTCCAACTCGTCGAGGCGGTCGCGCAATGCCTCGGCCTCCGCCTCGTTTCCGTCTGCCTCGACCGCGTCGGCGATCTCCGTAACGGCCATCGGGAGAGCTGCGCGAAGCTCCAGCGGGGCAGCCAGGTAGACCGCGAGTAGTTCCGCTGGCGTTTCGGCCGCCAGGAACTGCTCCAGAAGCGCGCCCATGCTCAGGGTCAGCAGCACTTCGGGGTGCTTCTGCGCATAGCGAGCGAATTCCCGCTCCAGGGCCTGATTGTCTTGCAGAATCTCAATCAGGCTGGACGGGCCGGTCACCCCTGCGGCGCGCATCTGCCGCGCCAGCTTGGGTGGGAACATAGCGAGGAAGTCGTCCATTAGGACCTCAGATATTTGTTGAACCAGGCGACGGTACGGGCCCAGGCATCTTGGGCGGCGTCGGCCTTGAAGTTGGTGCCCGTGTCGTTGAAGAAAGCGTGGTTCGCACCGTCGTAGGTCTTGATCTCGTAGGTCTTGCCGGCCGCCTTGAGCTTCTCTTCGAAGGGGGGCACACCGGCGTTGATACGCTGGTCGTTGCCGCCATAGATGCCCAACAGCGCCCCCTTGAGATTGTTGACCTCGTCCAGGTTCTGCGGGCTGCTGCCGTAGTAGGGCACAGCGGCGGCAATGTCGGGATTGCGCAGGGCGAGCAGGATGCTGCGCGCGCCTCCCCAACAGTGACCCGTCACGCCGATCTTCTGCCCCTTGACGGCAGCCTGACCCTGAAGATAGGTGACGGCGGCGTTGAGGTCGGCGATGGCCTGGTCGTCGGTCACCCGGGCGATGGCGGCCGTGGCTTGCTGGGCCGAGGCGAACTGGTCCGTTCCGCCCTGGCGGCTGAGCAGGTCGACGGCCAGGGCGACGAAGCCTGCGCGGGCGTAGCGCCGCGCCAGGTCTTCCTGGTGGGGCGTGAGGCCGCGATTTTCGTGGATAACGATGATCGCGGGGTAGGTTCCGGGAGCCTTGGGTCGCGCCAGATAGCCCTTGACCTGGACGCCACCTTCGCTGGGGAAGGTGACGGTCTCGGTCTGGATGTCACTGGCGTCGGCGGGCACCGTGCCAAAGGGCGGGACGGTCGGCTGCGCGTTGGCTGCCGGCGATGTAGTCGCCTGGGGCGAGCAGGCGGCCAGCAGGGCGGCGGCGCCGGCCGCCCCCACCAGGACCGTGGCGCGGCGTAGGAACTCGCGGCGATCAATCGAACCATGCTCGTACTCATCGATGACGTAGGCGATGGGGGGGTGGCTATTTCCGTCCAGGCACATGGGGGTAGCCTCCGCGTTATTCTCACTTAGTACGGGGCCGAAGTCTACTCGCCGCCGCCCGCACAGGCAAATACCAGCGTTCAGGTTGACCTTGACAGCGGCCGAGACTATAGTAGGCATCCACTGGAACAATCGCTCTCGCCGCTGCATACCTGCGCCCCATCGCATGCGCAGAGCTTAGCTTTTGGGAAAGGATGCTGCTTATGCCCGACGAGTCCGCCCCCGTCCCGCCCACCAGCCCCGCCGACCAGCCCACGACTGCCCACAGCGCGCAACCGCATATCAGGGTGACGGAGCAAGGCCCGTATGTCGTAACGGGCGGTCCCCGCCTGACCCAACGTATTCGCGTCCTCAATGCCGAGGGCGAGGCTGTCGCCTGGCAAGCGGGGCCAGATTGGGAGACGAAGGGGATGACCTGGCGGCTGTGTCGCTGCGGCCACTCCTCCAATAAGCCCTTCTGCGATAACACCCACAAGACTATCGAGTGGGACGGCACACTCACGGCCGACCATGCGCCAAGTGACACGCGACGCCAGGAGCTTGAAGGGGTCGGCATGACCATGACCGACGACACATCCCTGTGCGCCGGCTATGCCTTCTGCGACCGCTTCGGTAGCGTGTGGAACGAGATTAACCAAACGGCTGACCCTGAGGTGCGCGAGCGTCTCAAGGCCCAGATTCAACTCTGCCCCAGCGGCCGCCTCCAGTACTTCATTGAGCGGGCGCAGGGCGCGGTAGAATTGACCTACGAGCCGACGATCGCGACCATCGTCAATGGAGCCTATTGGGTGCTGGGGGGCATCCCCGTGACAGGCCCCGACGGCTTCACCTACGAGGTGCGCAACCGCCAGCTGCTCTGTCGCTGCGGCCAGTCACAGAACAAACCCTTCTGCGACGGCAGTCATTGGCAGATCAGGTTCAGAGCGCCGTGAGTCGCCAGCGGCTCCCAGGTGCGTTGGCGGCGGCGCCAACCACCGCGAGCGGCTCGCCGGACTTGTGGCGTGCGCCGGTGGTCTCGCGCGTGACCGAGAGCCTGTATGTCGGGGCGCTGCCCCGTCCCCAGCAGGCCACTGCGCTGGAGGCGCTTGGGGTGCGGTTGATCATCTCCCTCAGCTTCCAACGGCCGCCCCCTGTCTACTACCGCGCCCCGTTTCATGTCTTAAGGCTGACCTGGCCCGACTCACCCCTGTTCCCGCTGCCCCTCGCGTTACTGGAGCGCGGCGCGCGCGCCGCGCTCCCAGAGGTGGACGCCGGGCGGCCGGTCCTGGTGCACTGCCGGGCCGGTGTCCATCGCAGCGTGGCGGTGGCGGCGTGCATTCTGATTACCGAGGGTCGATCGGCCGACGAGGCGATGCGCCTGATCAAGGAGGCGCGGCCTGTCGCTGATCCTTACGCCTGGTACATTCAGCGCCGCATCCGCCTCTTCGCGGACCGCTGGCAGCGACGGAAATAGGCCAGCGGCGAGTCTGGCGCGATATGACTGCGCCATAGCAGCCCAGATACAAGCCTATGTATCCCCTGCTCGATACCAAGCTGTACCTCCCGCACCCGCCGGACGATCTGGTAGCGCGTCCGCATCTGGTGGCGCGCCTGGACGCTGGTCTGCGCTACCCGCTGACGCTGGTCTGCGCCCCCGCCGGCTATGGGAAGTCGACACTGGTAGCGAGCTGGCTGCGAGCGCGGATGGCAGGCGCAGCCCCAGGCGACCCGCCGCCCTTGCAGGTCGCCTGGTACTCAATCGATAGCGCTGACAACGATGACACCCTGTTCGTGACGTATCTGCTGGGTGCGCTCCGTGGGACCGAACGGAGCGCAGCCCCAACCCTGACGGCCTTCCTGGAAGCTGAGCATGCGCCAGGCGCAGACCAGTTGGCGTCGGACCTGGCGCGTGCCTGGTCCTCCTGGCCGCACCTGACGATTCTGGTGCTGGACGATTACCATCATATCACGAACCCCAGAATCCATCGGCTCATCGCCCAGCTGGTGCGCCAGGCGCCACCCTCGCTACGCATCATCATCAATACCCGTGTCGATCCGCCCCTCGGCCTGGGCCGACTGCGCGCTCGCCACTCGCTGACCGAGCTGCGCGCCCACCACCTCCAGTTCTCAGTAGCCGAGACTCAGGAGTTCCTGGGGCATGTCCTGGCTGAGCCGGTAGATGCGGCCATGATCGAGCTTCTCCACGAGCGCACCGAGGGCTGGATTGTCGGGCTAAGGCTGGCTGCTTTGACAATGCGCTCGGGGCAGGTCGAGACGGTCCTGCGCAATTTCAGCGACTACAGTAATCGCTACATCATGGATTACCTGATGGACGAAGTCCTGGCTCACCAGCCGTCAGAAGTGGTGGACTTCCTCCTGCGTACATCTATCCTGGCGCGCTTCAACAGCGACCTGTGCGCGGCGGTCCTCGGCCAGCCGGATCGGATGGCGAGTCAGGCCACGCTCGAGCGGATGGATGAACAGAACCTGTTCGTGGTCACCCTGGACGACCATCGCGGCTGGTATCGCTATCACCAGCAGCTGCGCATCATGCTTCAGCATCGCCTGTGGGGGCGCTTGAGGGCGGGGGAAATCGCCGCATTGCATAGCGCGGCGGCGACGTGGCATGCCCGTCACGGCTGGACGGATGAGGCCCTGAGTCATGCCCTGGCCGCTGGCGACACCGCGACCGCCGCGCGGCTCGTGGAGAGTGCGCTGCCCGACGCCCTGGCCGCGGGGCAGGCGTCGCACCTGACGCGCTGGCTAGGCCGGCTGCCGGATGCAGAGACCGCGCGGCGGCCTGGCCTGCTCCTTGCCAGAGCCTGGGCGCTGCACTACAGTTCGGCCCACAAACAGATTCCCGGCTTGCTGCGGCAGGCTGAGAATCTGCTTGATGACCCGGCGGCGGCCGCCCCGGCGCAAACCCGCGAGTGGCGCGCCCAGATCCTCGCGCTCCGCTCAAGCCGCGCCTTCGCCGATACCTCCGTCGAAGCCCGAATGGCGAGCGCGCAACAGGCGCTGGCGATGCTTCCGCCTGGCCCCTCCTGGTTGCGCGGCCTGACGTACGTGTTTCTGGCGCGAGCCATGACGGCGGCCGGACAGGGCGCGACCGCCCGGCGGCTCATCGAGGCCGAGCTGGACCGCGACGCCTTCTCGCTTTCCTTTCGAGTACGGCTCCACCTGGCCCTGCTGGGCATCGATCTCTACGGCGGCACTGTCGGCCAACTGGCTTACAACGCGGCGCGGCTGCGCGACGCGGCGCGCCAGGCCGGTATGCTCAACCATCAGCTATGGGGTGAATTCGGCCTGGCCCAGGCCGCCTATGAGAGCGGCGACCTGGACGCGGCAATGGAGCATCTGGCCGTCATCTTCGCAGACCCTGACCAGCTTCAGCTTCAGATGCTCCTCCTGGCCGCCTATCTCTGGCTGTCCGTCCACGGAGCGGGGGGGCAGGTCGAGGCGGGGCGTCAGGTTATCGATGTCCTGCGCCGCCGCGTGAAAGAGAATGTCGATGCCCGCAGCCTGAGTGAGCTGGTCGCGCTGGACGCCTATTGGTCTGTGCAGGCCGGCCAGGGGGCAGCGGCGGCGACGTGGGCGCGTAGCGCCGGGCGCGCGCCCGGCCCGGTCGACGACCGTGCGGTCCGCTTCCTCGTGCTGGCGCGTGTGCTGCTTGCGTTGGGGTCGATGGCGGATCTGGCGGCGGCCGATGACCTGCTGCGCGATCTGGGAACCTACTACGAGGGGCTGCATCACACCTGGGGCCTTGTCGAGAGCCTTGTCCTGCGCGCTTGCGTCCGTCGTGCGCAGGGGCGGCGACGGGCGGCGCTGGACGCGCTTGAGCGCGCTGTCGCGCTGGGCCAACCGCTGGGCCGCGTTCGGGTTTTCACCGAGCACGGCGCGGCGATCGGTGATCTGCTGCATGAGCTGACCCGTGAGAGTCGCTGCGCCCCTCAAGCGCAGGCGTTGCTGGAGGCTCTGGTGTGGGCGAAACCGTCCGCCGCCGCCACCACCATTGCCGGGGCCGAGCCGCTGCCGCATCTGGAGCCGCTTACCGATCGCGAGTTGCAGATTCTGAGCCTGATGGGCGCGCGCCTGACGAACAAGGAGATAGGATATCGCCTGTCGATCTCGCCGCTCACCGTCCGCAATCACACGGCGCGCATCTACGCCAAGCTCAACGTGACGGGGAGACAGCAGGCGGTGCGCCTGGCCCAGGCGATGGGCCTGTTGGCCCAGGCGTGATGGCCCCTCGCCGGCAACCTGCTGACGCTGCTACTGGTACAAAGTGGTACATGCAGCAAGCCGCATGTACCAGACACGCCGGCCCACTATATGCTACACTACTAGAAGACGAGCTGTTAGCGCTTTGGGCGTGAGGCAGCGATGCGCCGCGACGAGGATACGTCGATTAGCTTCTCACCACACTCCTACCGCGTCAGTGTCGAGTCGCACCTGTCGCCAGATTGGCTCTCGCTCCCCCACGTGGTCGAGGTCGCCGTCGGCTACGCCGAGGATGGGCGACCCCTGACGACTCTCCTGCTGCGTGTCGCCAACCAGAGTGACCTGATAGCCACGCTCAACGAGCTGCACGGCGTAGGCCTACCCCTCCTCTCAGTCCACCTGTTGCCTGAAGCCGCCTAGCCGGTCGCGCGTGCTAGCGCGGCTAAGCCCTCACGCAACTGCCAGGGATGTGATATAATGGGGCGGAGCCAGGACGAAAGGTGTGGCGGGACTCTCCTGCGATCCCCGCCTTACCCATCGATTATCTATCCGTCAAGGGCGTTACGGAGGTATCTATCATGTCCAGTATGTCCGACAAGGCCAAGGAGCAAGCCAAAGGGCTGGCTCCCTGGCATGACGATCTGCCCTGGTGGGGGCTTCTGGCCGAGGGTGTGCTTGCCATTGGCGCAGGCCTGCTGGTGTTGTTCTTCCCATCTGAGAGCGCGCGGAACACCGGGTTATTCGGTATCGCCGCGCTAGGGTTCTGGGGCCTCATGCAGTTCTGGTGGCTGCTTCGCCGCAAGTTTAGCGAGAGCATCGACCAGTGGGCCGCGGCGCGGGGCGGTATCGCCGTGTTCGCCGCCGTCCTATTCTACCTGCTATTCTTCTACAACATGTTGGCCATCAACGTCGGCCTGATCATCCTCGGCCTGGCTGGTATCATCTGGGGTATCCTGGGCTTGCCAATGCTCTTCGGCGCGAGCGAGGGCGGGCGGTTGGGCATTATGCTTGACAGTATCGTGTTTGGCCTCGTGGGCGTGGCTGCCCTGTATGTCCTGTTCCAGGGGCCAGCGGTCATCAGCACTGTCACCACTATCATCGTCTGGGTACTGATCATCGGTGGCGCGATCCTGGCGCTGATGGCTTTCTTGCGCCGGCGGGACGTCGCGCAAAAGGAAGCCCAACTTCAGAGCGCGGCGAAGGCCGTCCCCGCCGCAACGGTGGCGGCATCCGCGCAGATGGGCAAAGCATCCCAAACCGGCCAGCCCGCCGCCAGCGCTGTGCCCAAAGCGACGCAGAGCGCGGCCGGCGCTGTGAGCAGCATGACGCCCGAAGAGTTGGATCAGAAGCTGGATGCGCTCAAGGGCAGCACACCCAAGGATCCATCTGCCTGACCTGACACCCTCTTTCAGGGCAGGGTTTATACAACGAGAGGCGGGACGTCCCAACGACGCCCCGCCTCTCGTTGTGTGCCACCCAGGTTAGCCGGGCGGGGCTGGCTGCGCGGATACGATGGACGGGCTGGGTAGCGTGTCCTGGTCGCGCCAGTTGCGCGTCTGGATGAACCACTCCTGAGCGTTGAACTCGGCCTCGCCGGGGGCGGGTAGCCGCCGCGTGTAGATGGCGTCGGGCTGCATGAGGCGCGCCTTGGCAGTGTCCGCCAGATAGGCTGCCAACACCATGTCGCGCAGATAACGCACGATGGCGGCGTCCCGGATGGGGAAGAGAATCTCCACGCGGCGGTCGAGGTTGCGGGTGCGCACGTCCGCGCTGCCGAGATAGATTTCCCCCTGGCCGCCGTTGCTGAAGTAATAGATGCGGCTATGCTCCAGGAAACGGCCGAGGAGGCTGACGACGCGAATGTTATCACTCAGGCCGGGCACACCGGGGCGCAGCGAGCACATGCCGCGCACCAGCAAATCGACCTTGACGCCCGCCTGGGAGGCGCGATACAGCAGATTGATCATCTGCTTGTCAACAAGGGAATTGGTCTTGAAGATGAGATGCCCCGCCTGACCTTCCTGCTGGCGCTGAATCTCGCGCTCGATGAGGCTGGTGAGTTGCGAGCGCATACTGACGGGGGCGACGACGAAACGGCGATAGTCGCGCTTGGCCGAGTACCCCGTCAGGTAGTTGAACAAGTCGGAGGCGTCCGCGCCCATCGCCTCATCGGCGGTTAGCAGACCCAGGTCGGTGTAAACCTGGGCGGTGACGGCATTGTAGTTGCCTGTCGAGAGGTGGATGTAGCGGCGTAGATGATCGCCTTCCTTGCGCACCACCAGGGCAATCTTCGAATGGGTCTTGAGGCCAACCAGGCCGTAGATAACGTGGACGCCCTCGCTTTCCAGTTGTCGCGCCCACTCGATGTTACTCTCCTCGTCGAAGCGGGCCTTGAGTTCCACCAGTACGGCCACCTGCTTGCCGTTGCGCGCCGCCTCCAGCAGCGCGCCCACGACGGGCGCATTCCGCCCCACGCGATACAGGGTCATCTTGATGGCCAGCACGTTGGGGTCGTGGGCCGCCGTGTCGATCAGTTCGACTACCGGCTCGAAGGAGTCGTAGGGGTGGTGGAGGATGATATCTTGTTGCCGAATAGCGGTGAAGATGTCGGCTTCCTCCTCGACGACCGGCGGCAAAGCGGGGGTGAAGGGCTTGAACTTCAGATCAGGGCGGTCGACGCGGCCCAGCGCCATCAGATCGCTCATACCTAGTGGCGGTTCCAGGGTGTAGATGTCGCTGGGGTCGATGTCCATGTTCTCGACCAGGATGTCGCGGATGTAGCGTGGCATGAAAGGCTCGACGGTCACGCGAACCACGGATCCGAAACGCCGCTGGCGCACGCCGCGCTCGACGGTGTCTAGCAAATCCTCCGCTTCCAACTCCTGAATGACCATCTCGGCGTCGCGGGTGACGCGGAAGGGATGGGCCTCGACGACTTCCATGCCGGGGAAGAGCATGCCCAGGCTGGCAGCGATGACCTGCTCCAACCAGACAAACGTGCGCTGGGCGGGGTTAGGATCGACCGAAGGGACTTCCAGCAGGCGGGGCAGGGTATTGGGAACCTTGACGCGGGCGAAGCGCTCCACCCCCGCCTGGTCGCGAATCATGATCGCCAGGTTCAGGCTCATGTTGGAGATGTGGGGGAAGGGGCGGCCGGGGTCGTTCGCGAGTGGAGTCAGAACCGGGAAGACAATCTCCTGGAAGTAGGCGTCGGCCGCGGCACGCTGCTCGTCGTTCAACTCAGCGTAGGTAAGGAGGTGAATACCGCTCGCATTCAGCGCGGGCAACAACGCCTGGTAGGCGCGGCGAGTGTTGGTCATCAACTGCCAGGCGGCCTCGCGCACGGCGGTGAGTTGCTCGGCCGGTGTGAGGCCATCTATGGAGCGCTCAGTGACGCCGGCCTCGATCTGCTGCTTGAGGCCCGCGACGCGCACCATGAACACTTCGGCCAGGTTGGAACTGACGATGGCGAGGAATTTCGCTCGCTCCAGCAGGGGATTGCGCGCGTCTTCGGCCTCCTCCAGCACACGCCGCGAGAAGTCGACGAGACTCAACTCGCGATTGACGTAGCGCGCGGCGTCCGACGGCACGGGCGGGTCTTTCTTGCGCCCGTTGCGGGTCACGACGACGGTGCGGAGTTCTGGCTCGCGCCCATTGGGCTTGTCGCGGCGACGATTGCGGGCCATGCTGGCTCTCCTGGGCCGGACAGGCTAAAGGATGTCCGGCACCCAACTCTGTTCGTTGATGGGCGGTCGCACGTAGCCCTTGTCCTGCTGGCGCGGGGGAAGGGCCAGGGGCGGCGGCGTCAGGTCTTCGTAGGGGATGAGCGTGAGCAGATGGGCGATACAGTTGAGGCGGGCGCGTTTCTTGTCGTCAGCGTCTACCACGTACCACGGCGACTGCTTGGTGTCGGTATAGGCGAACATGGTATCTTTGGCTTTGGAGTATTCGACCCAACGGGCGCGGGACTCCATGTCCATGGGGCTGAGCTTCCAGCGCTTGGTGGGGTCGTCGATGCGAGCCTGGAAGCGCCGCTCCTGTTCCTCGTCACTGACGGAAAACCAATACTTGATGACGATGACGCCGGAGCGGATGAGCATGCGCTCGAACTCAGGGCACGAGCGCAGGAACTCCCAGTACGCCTCGTCGTTACAGAAGCCCATCACGCGCTCGACGCCGGCGCGGTTGTACCAGCTGCGGTCGAAGA
>CAZJJF010000013.1:0-22516 GCA_964546245.1 uncultured Anaerolineales bacterium | reverse complement strand
GCCCGCCAGATTACCGCTATCGACGGTCGAGACGTAGGCAGGCGGCAGGGGCTGTAGCGTCTGGGTGTCGTACCAGTTCAGCAGGTGGCCGCGATAGTGAGGCAGGCGATCCAGAGTCGCAAATACAGCCTCGGTGCGCGCCGTCATGTCCAGCAGGCCCAGGTAGCCGAGGTCGTGGGCAGTGATATCGGCCAGCAATTGCAGCCCGATGTTGGTGGGCGAGGCGCGATGGGCCACCACGGGGCGCGGATCTTCCTGGTAGTTGTCAGGAGCCAGGCAGTGACCCTCCTCAGTGACGAAGGTGGCGAAGTAATCCCAGGTCTTGCGCGCCAGGCGGCGCAGCCCACGGCGATGCTCGTCGCTCAGGGCAGGCGGTGGCGCGTGAGCCTGGCCGTCGAGCCAGGTCGCCAGGCCGGGGCCAAGCGCCCAACTGGCTACCACCGGCGTGGCAATGGGCCACACCCTGGGCAGCCGCCGCCGCGCCGCGACAGCCAGCCCCATCGCGACCGGCAGCGCGGGGGCCAGACGGCGCAGCAAGAAGGCATAGGACTCGCGCACGCGGGCCTCGGTCTGGGCGGCGGTCTCCCACTCCAACAGCAGGCGATGGGTGACTAGCAGGCGCACCAGGGTGCGCGTAATGGCGTCCAGGCTGAGCAGACTCTGGTCGGCCAGGAGCGCTGTATTGACGGCGAAGCGGGCCAGCCGCAGGCGCAGTTCGTCGGCGTCGGCGCGCAGGGCGATGCGGCGATCCTCGGCGTGGGGCAGGCTGAGCAGGCTCTCGGCCAGGCCCAGCAGCACCGGCAGACCCAGCGGACCCAGGGCCAGGGCCGTCCACAAGCCGCGGCGACGGGGCAGAGCCAGCCACCCGCCCACCAGCAGCGAGACCATCGCCGGGGCCATCAGACTACGCCGCAGGTTGTCGAGAATCTTGTAGCGGTCGATGAGGGACAGGAGATTCGGCTCGGAACTGCCGTCGCCGCGGGGGACGGTCGGCAGCAGCCACGGGCTGATCTGCCAGTCGCCGCGCATCCAGCGGTGGAGGCGCGCGGCATAGGCAACGTAGGTCGAGGGGTAGCTGTCCAGCAACTCCACGTCGCTGAGCAGGGCGGCGCGGGCAAAGAGGCCCTCGATGAGGTCGTGGCTGAGTAGGGCGTTGTCCGGAAAGCGGTCCGCCAGCACAGTGTTCAGTACGGCGGGATCATAGATGCCCTTGCCGGCGAAGATGCCCTCGCCGAACAGGTCCATATAGACGTCGGACACGGCGGTCGTGTACGGGTCGATGCCGACGTTGCCAGCGAACAGGGCAGCGAAGCGGCTGCGCGCCGCGCTGTGGGTGTCGATGCCGATGCGGGGTTGCAGAATGCCGTAGCCCTCGACAACAAGGCGGCGCACGGGGTCTACGACAGCCTGGTTGAGGGGGTGGGCCAGCGTCCCGATCAGGGTGCGCGCGGCGTCGCGAGGCAGTTGTGTGTCGGCGTCCAGGGTGATGACGTAGCGCAGGTTGGGCAGGACCGACAGGTCGCCCATCTGGACGTCGAAGGTGGTGTTGGTCGCGCCCGCCAGCAGACGGTTGAACTCGTCGAGCTTGCCGCGCTTGCGCTCCCAGCCCATGTAGCAGCCCTGGGCCGGGTTCCAGAGGCGGCGGCGGTGAAAGAAGAAGAAGCGGTCCGCGCCGTGACGTCGGTTCAATGCCTCGACGTGGTCCAGGGCGACCTGGAGCAGGGCAGCATCCTCGGGCATTGTCGCGGCGACGGCGTCGGCAAAGTCGCTCAGCAGCGCGAAATGCAGGTTCGGGTCATCGTTGGCGAGAGCGATGACTTCCAGGCGGTCCAGCTGGCCCGCGACGCTGTCGGGGGTCAGTAGGAGCATGGGAACGACGACGATGGTGCGCAGGTCGTCGGGGATACCCGCGCTGAGGTCGAGGCGGGGCAAGACGCGCGGGGGCAGCAGGCGCGTGATTGCCCAGTTGACCAGGCCCTGAGCCACGTCGGATGCGGGAAGCAGGAGCAAGGCAGCCGCGGCGACGCCCGATGGGCGGCGGGGGCTGAGGCCCGCCGCCGCCAGGGCCCCCCCCACCAGGCCAACCGTCAGGCCGCCCACTGCACCGAGATAGACGGGCGTCGGCGAGCGGAGGATGGCGCGCTGCAGTCGCGTCAGAGGCGGGGGTCGATAGCCGAGGTGGCTTTCGAAGGCGGCGCGGCCCCGCCCGACGAGGTAGTAGCCGATGTGAGTCTCGCGCGCCGTGCCCACACCGGTCCGACCGGCGAAGCCCACCAGCTGCCAGGCCACGTCTACCTCGGTCCGCCCGCTGCGCCGCGCCACGGCCTCGATGGCGTGGCGATAGCTGTCGCGGGTGGCGAAGGTGCCGCGAGCGTAGACGCCGGACGGGTCCTGCCGCAACACTTGCTCGACCAGGCTAACCTGCTCGAACCAGTCGGCCCACTGGATCGCCGTCAGCGTCCGCATGGTCGTGATGACGTTGCCAACCGTGGCCTGGTTGGCGGCCTGACGCTGATGCTCGGCGTTCAGCAGGGCTTCCGCGCTCTCGAAGCGATCGGCCAGGTATGACTCCAGCCAGGCGCTCGCCGCCATACCATCCTCGTCGACGCGGTAGCCGCGCAGACGATGCAGCATCTGGACGGCGAGGGGTATGGGCAAGTCGGGGTAGCGCGCGGCTAGAGAGGCCAGGATAGGCAGCGGGTGGGGGCGCTCCGTGGGCGACGCCGTCGTGACGGTGTCACTCGTCGCAGGCGGGGCAGCCTCCTCGATAGCCAGGAGCAGGTCGACCCACTCGTCGGCCTCGCGGCGTAGCTCACGAGTTTCCAGGGTCAGCGCCGCCAGACGGCCGAGGTTCTCGACCAGGCCGGCGCGCAGCATGATAGGCACGGCCCACAGCTCGCCCATGCTGAGGGGCGTCACCGACTGATAGGCCAGGACAAAGCGAATCAGATGGGCGACATCGATGCGACTGTCGGTGTGGGTGATCAGGTCAACGGCCAGGGCATACACTCGCGGCAGCCCGGCCAGCGGGCCAGCGGTGAGCTTGGGCAACTCGCGATAGTAGCCGCCCGGCAAGTCGACGCGAATCTCGCGAATCTGGTCCAGGACGACGGTGAGGTTGTCGAGGAGCCACTCGGCGGCCGGCGTGATGGGGCGGTCGGCCGCCACATCCGCTGCAAAGGCGGCGCAGGCGGTCTCGATGCGCGCCTCGGCCGTGGCGATCGCCTGTTGCAGGCTGCGGATGTCGCCCGCCCGCTGGTCGACGCGCTGCTGCGCCGCGCTATCGCGCGCGTACTGCTGCAATCGCTCCAGGCTCAGAATGTCGCCACGGATAGGTGGCTCGCTGGTAGACCGGGCGGCTGGCGATGGCGACGGCTCAGCAGCATTGGGGGGCTTCGCCCCAGCTGCGACCGGAGGAGGGGAGGCGCGACGTGGACGGAGGCGAGACAGCGCGGTCAGGGCCAGAACGCTACCGGCGGCCAGCAGGGCGATGCCTGTGGCTGCGCGAGAGTTAATTCGACTTGTCAATCGGCTGGCCTCTCGTTTGGAGGAGATCGCGTCCGTCCGCGATGACTGTATCGCCCAGGCCGGGCGACTGACGACCAAGATCGATTACCTGGACGACGAATCGATGACCCTCGTGCGCTAACTCGGCATGGAACTCTAGCTCGTCGCGCAGAACGCGGGTGATGTCGTCAGGCGGAACGCCGGCGCTGCGAGCATGCGCCAGCACCGCATCCAGTTGCGCCTGTAAGTCATCGAGGGACACTGCATCGGCGGCGGGCGTAGGCGTGCCCGTCACCCGGAACTGGCACACCGGACAGACATGGTCGGTTGGGTTAGCCTCGTCCGCGTGGGTTGAGGGCGGCGCAAAATCGGTACCACAGTTCGGGCAGTGCAGCCTGACATCGGTATTCATGGTCGATTCCCTTCTCAGTGATTGAACGATGCCTGCATCGGCCGGGCGCATCGGCCGGGCCGGAGGGGTGAGTTCTCTTCATCCTCGAAGAGGGAGCGACGAGCGTAGGAGAATGGGGTCGGGGGTCGCCAGGAGAATACTGATATTATAGGCGCATCGAGACGGGGAGGCAAGCGCGGCAGCCGACGCTAACAGAGGTTCTTATCACGAAAGCAGGCTGGCCCGCGCCTCGTCGCACTCTTCGTCGACGCCAACCGGGTGCAGAAAGGTCGTCTCGTCGCGCTGCAGTTGCTCGCTGACGACGGCGACGATGTCCCTCGCGCGGGCGAGCCGTGCCTCGGCGTGGCCGACAGGGCCGCGCCGCTGCCAGCCCCGCGCCTCGAGCCAGCCATCGACCAGCGCGAAGTTGGCGCAACAATGGCCGATCTCGCCGAACTCGACGCGGGTCGGCTGCTCGTCGCGAAGGACCAGCGTCGTCCTCCGGCGACGGTAACGGACGCCAGCCAGGGCCTCGCCGAGATGGATCGTCGTGTCGGCGTCGTGGCCGATGCCGAGAAGCAGTACCTGGCCGTCCAACTCGACCACGCGACCGACGGGGCTATCCAGGCCGTGGGGAAAGTCGACGGGGTGAGGCGCGACGATGGCAGCGGCGAAAGGCCCCTTAGCGGCGAAAGAGTGGGGGCTGTCGCTGCGCAGGACGCCTGGCTGCCGCCAGAACATGTCAGCGACGATACGTGGCTGTCGAGGCGGTCAGACTCCGCGCGCGACCAGTCTCCGGATGCCTGGCGCTGCTGTTCCGCCGCGCTGGAGGTGGCTCATCCAGGCAACGAAGTTGAGAGGGGGGCGACCGATGGGCGCGGGCGAAATCGCGCGCTCGGCCCATGTCCGCCGCGCGCGGCGGGTGGGGGCGACAAGGGCGGCGTGACGAGTCTGGGCCAGCGCCCTCTCGCCAGCCTCGTCGAGGCGCTCCAGAGCATACTCGCGCACGGTTTCGAGCATGGCGAAACACGCCTCACCGTGGGGGTCGCCGTGGGGATGGAGCAGGCTGGCATCGAGGAGGGCTTCAACGGCATCGACGACATCGGCGGTCGTCAGGCCGCCGTGTTCAGCCGACGATCCATCGGCACACACGGCGACGGCCGCGTCGAGGCTGAAGCCACCGCTGAAGACGGCCAGGCGGCGGAATACGGCCCGCCAGGTTGTCTCCAACAGATCGTGGCTCCAATCGATGCTGGCGCGCAGTGTTTGCTGGCGCGCTGGTAGATCGAGCATGCCGCGACTCAGAATCTGCAAGCGACCGCGCTGAAGCTGGGCCAGGATGGCCTGGGGCGACAGCAGGCGACTGCGCGCTGCGGCCAGTTCGATCGCCAGGGGCAGACCGTCCAGCCGGGCGCAGATGGCTGCCACGGCGGCCGCATTGTCGGGGGTCAGCCCGAAGTCGGGTCGCACGGCCTGCGCCCGCTGCACGAACAGTTCGACGGCAGGATAGCGCGTCAAAGATGTGGGGGCCACGCCGTCAGTGTCGAGCGGCGCGCTCAACGTGGGCACGGTGAACTCGCGCTCGCCATAGACGCGCAGGACCAGGCGGCTGGTCACGAGGGCCTTGACGCCAGGCGCAGCCACCAGGAGTGCAGTGACATCAGGCCCGGCGGCCACCACCTGCTCGAAGTTGTCCAGCACCAACAGAGCCCGCCGCTCGCGCAGATGCGCCACCACCAGGTCTAGCGCCGTCTCGTCCCCAGGCACGGGGAGGTCGAGGGCCTGGGCAATGGCCGCCGCAACGCCGTGGGCGTCGCGTATGTCGCCGAGGGGGACGAAGAACACCCCGGCGGGAAAATCGGCCACGCTCTCAGCAGCTACCTGCAAGGCCAGGCGAGTCTTACCCACGCCGCCAGGGCCGGTCAGCGTCACCAGGCGCGTCGCAGTCTCGGCCAGGAGACTCTTCAACCGGCAGGTATCTGCCTGCCGCCCAATCAGCGGGGTGGTCGGGGTGGGCAGATTATGGCGGTGGGCGTTCAGGGTGCGAGGCGGCGGAAAGGCGTCGGGCAGCCCCGGAACCATGAGTTGGTACAGGCGGCGCGAGCGGTGCAAGTCCTTGAGGCGATGCTCGCCCAGGTCGCGTGTCGTCGCATCGTCGGGCATTTGACTGGCGACGAGATCGTAGGCGGCGTCCGACAGGATGATCTGGCCGCCGTGCGCCGCCGCCGCGACCCGCGCCGCACGATGCACATCCAGTCCGATGTAACGACCATCGATGAGGCTCGGCTCGCCGCTGTGGACGCCCATCCGTACCCGCACCTCAGGCAACGCGGCGATGATGTCGCGCTGCATTCGAATGGCGGCCGACACCGCATCGGCGACGGTCTGGAACGCGAACAGGAACGCATCGCCCTGGGAATCGACCTCGTAGCCACGCCAGGCGCGCGCCGCGCGGCGCAGCAATCGGCCGTGGGCCAGCAGGACGGGCGCGTACCCATCGCCTAACCGCCGCACCAGGTCGGTGGAGCCTTCAATGTCGGTGAAGAGTAGCGTGATCAGGCCCGCAGGGGGAACGATAGCAGCCGCGTCGGCCAGGTGGCGCGCGGTGGAGGGCGCAGGCCGCGCATCCCGCGCAGGCCGCGGCCACAGGGAGAGGGTCTGGACTGCTGATTGGAGTAGGCCCCGTATCGCCGTGGGGTCGGCCAGGGTTGTCGTCGTGTACATGCTCATCTCTCCGCGTGACTCGTGCCGTTAACCACTCTCTGCCCTATGAACGCGCCGAACTGACAAATTCGCGCACCGCTCTTGACCACATCGGGCAAGCAGCTAGAATTCGCTCACACCCCTCCTTCCCCCTACACCTCGTGGCGCGCGCCAGAGGCGCAGATGAGGAGCTACGGATGGAGTTCAGCGCGGTCCTCGGGCAGGCGCTCGAATTGAGGGAGGAGCCGGAGCGGCGGCGCTATCTGGCAGACCAGTTGCCGGACCTGGACGCCGAGGGCTTCCTGCGCTTCCTCAAAGCCGAGGCGGAGCGGTATTGGGGCATCGACCCACTCGTGTCCCTCGCTGTGGCCGAGACGCTGAGCACGGCGGCGGACCTGGCCGGGGAGCCGCGCCACGCTGCCCTGGGCTTGATGGCCCAGGGCGATGCGCTGCGCCTGTTAGGCCGCCACCAGGAAGCGCGCACCACCCTGGACGAGGCGGGCGGGGCATTTCTGGCTCTGGGCGACGAGGTGGGCTGGGCGAGGACGCGCATCGGCTGGCTCTTCTCTTCCCACTACGTCGGCGAAGGCGCGGTGGCCCTTGCCGTCGTCGAGCCAGCGCGCGCTATCCTCATCCGCCACGCCGAGTGGCTGCGCGCGGCCGGGCTGTGCCTCAACGCCGCGACCGTATCGCAAGAGATCGGGGACTACGACCAGGCGCTGCGCCTGTACGACGATGCCCTCGGCTACTTTGAGCGCGCCAGGCACAGCGACCCGACTCTGGCCGATGTCGCCGAGCTACGTGCCGCGAAAGCCCAGGCCAACAAGGCGACGGTGCTGCTGCTGCGCGGTGACTTCCAGACCGCGCTACGCCTGCATGAGGCCGCGCGGGCCACCTTCGCGCGCCAGGGCCAGACCCTGTCGGTCCTGCTCCAGGATCAGAACATTGCCGATGTGTACGCGGGGCAGGGGCACTATGCCCGCGCACTCCGCCTGTATGGGGATGCCATCACCGGGCAGGTCGCGGGCAACCAACCCTTTGAAGCCGCTCTATCCACCTTCAGTCTGATCGAGTGTTACCTGAACCTGAACCTGGACGACCGCGCACTCGAACTGGCGCAGGAATTGGTGGCCCAGTTCGAGGCTTTCGGCTCGCCCACCGAGACGGCCCGCGCCCGCGTGTACGACGCCCTGGCCCTGATTCGCCAGGGCGATGCCGCCGCCGCCCTGGCTCAGTTGCAGGCCGCCGCCGAGGTATTCGCCGCGGCGGGCCTGACGACCCAGTCGGCCACGGTGGCCCTTTATCGCGGGCAACTCTACCGCCACGAGCAGGAATGGGGGGCCGCCCTGGGCCAGGCGCGGCAGGCCGTGGGCCTGTTTGCCGAGCGCGGCCTGCCGCTACGCCGCGCCCAGGCTGAGCTGCTCGCGGCCAGCGCGGCGGCCCACCTCGGCCTGGCGGATGAGGCGGCCCGCCTGGCCCCCGCCGCGCTGGCTTTGGCCGAGAGCCTTGACGTGCCGTGGCTGGTGCAAGAGGTGTCGCACCTGGTGGGCAACCTGGCCGAGGGTCGCCAGGATTTTCCGGCCGCCATCACGGCTTATGAGTCGGCCATGCGGAGCATCGAGCGGGTTCAGGGGCGACTGCCCTTCGAACTGAGTCCCTACTTTCTTGACGACAAGTTGCAGGTGTATCGGGATGCCCTGACGTGCTACCTGCGTCTGGGGGACGCAGAGGGGGCGCTTGCCTGCCTGGAGCGCGCCAAGTCGCGCTCGCTGGCCGACTATCTAGCCAGTCACGCTGACGTGCGACCACGCGCGCGCCGCCCGGCGAACCAGGCGCTGCTCGATGAGGTGGCCCGGCTGCGGGAGGAGTACAACTGGTTCTATAGCCGTCTGTACAGCCATCGCCTGGGGGCGCTGGCAGGCGCAGACGATGGCGGCGACGGGGACCTGTCGGCCAGGGACGAGGCCGCGCTACGGGCTGGGCTGGCCGCCCGCGAGCGGGACATGCGCCGCCTGCTGGAGCGCCTCGCCGTAGCGGACGAGGGCCTGGATGGTGAGGCAGGTCCGGTATCGCGGGAGGCGGCGCGCCCGACGCTGGACGGACGAACCGTCCTCCTGGAGTACTACATCGACGCTCAGCGGGCCGTAGTCTTCGTCGTCACCGCGGCCAGGCTCGAGGTCGTGCCGCTGGACGTGTGCGCCGCCGAGGTCGAGGCTCTCTTGCGCAACTGGCGGCTCAATATAGAAACCACCAGCTGGGCGGCAGCGCAGCAGCGGCCCCTCGGCAGCCTGGCCGCGACGGGTCGCCGCCTGCTGCAAACCCTGTACGACAAGCTCTTGCGGCCGCTAGTCGGACATCTGGCGGCTTACGAGCGTGTGGTTGTCGTGCCCTACGGCGTCACGCATACCGTCCCGTTCCACGCCCTGCACGACGGGACGCGGTATCTGATCGAGGGCTGGGATGTATCCTACTGCCCGTCCAGCCGTCTGCTACAGTTATGCGCGCAGGCCGACGCCCGCCCGCTCAGCAGCGCGCTGGTGCTGGCCTACAGCCAGCACGGGCAGCTGCCCTACGTGTTGGAGGAGGCGCGAGCCGTGGTCGAGTTGCTCGGCGGCGAGAGCTACGTGGAGGACGAGGCGACGCGCGCGACCTTGCTCGCCCGCCAGCGTCAGCACGGCATCCTGCACCTGGCCGCCCACGGCGAGCCGCGCCTGGACAACCCGACTTTTGCCCACGTGGCGCTGGCCGACGGCCCGCTGAATCTGTCCGATGTGCTCAACCTGGAATTGCAGGGCGCGCTGGTGACATTGAGCGCGTGTGACACGGGGCGCGGTGTTGTGACAGGGGGCGACGAGCTGGTGGGCTTGAGTCGAGGCTTCCTCCACGCGGGGGCGGTGACGTTGGTGCAGAGCCTGTGGCAGGTCCAGGACCAGGCCGCCGCCGACTTGATGCGATGTTTCTATCAGACCCTGCGCGACGGCCAGGCCAGGAGCGAGGCGTTGCGCGCGGCTCAGCGAATGCTGCTGGCGAACCACGGAGAGCATCCCTATTTCTGGGCGCCATTTCAACTCATTGGGGCGGGCGATAGCCCCGCCGCATTCCATCCCGCGAACGTGCCAGACACGGAGGAGGTAGACTCGTGAAGCTATATGATGTCGAGACGAAGCCGCGCAACTATGTCCCAAACGAGATATGTTTGGTGGTCGCCACCGACCAGCCCGTACCGCCGGCGAGACTGTACGATGCTGTGCGCGCGGCGCTAAACCCGCTGATTGCCAGGGTGCTGGAGGCGGGCGACGCCAGGCCCCGCAATCAAGATGCTTTGGAGCGCGACCTCACGCCAACCCTGCTCCGCGAGCGACACAAACGCGGCGACCCACGGCGCCAGGTGACGCTCCAACCGCTCACCCGCCGGGGCGGGGACCAGCAACCGGCGCCAGCGCCGTACATCCAGTTGCCAGTGCAGGAAGGCGAGACGCGAACCCTGCTTTTCTACACCCTACAGGCCGCGCCGCCCGGCGGTGGCGAAGATGGGTATGAGGGTCTGGTGGGGGTCGTGCGCGAGTTAACCCTGCTCCTCAACCGCTACGCGCCGCGCTGGAAACTGCCGAGGTTGGATGATGTAGAGTTTCGGGTGCGGAGCGTCGGCCCCAACTGGCTCGGCGTGGCAGGGCCTCACTCGTGTGGGGGGCCAGGCTCTATCCCCGTGGCGGCCCAGGCGGGCGACGCGCGGCTGCACGCCGAGGTGGACAGTGTGGCCTTTGAGAAGATGAGACAGGCGAGGGCGACCGAGGCGGATGTGGTCGTGGCGGTCCTGGATACACGGCCGTCGGAGAAGGACTTGCGGCGTGTGATAGACAAGCCTCTCAACCCGCGCCTGACGGAGGTTGCCAGCCACGTCCTCAGAGAAGCCGCCCTGCCCATGAGCGAGGCCTATTTCCAGGGGCTACCGGAGGTCGATCCCAACCTGAGCGCTGACCCCGACGATGCCAGGCGTGACTTCCGGCTGCCGATCAGCGACCACGGCCTGTTTGTCGCGGGCATCATCGCCGACTTCGTGCCCGTCACCCACATTCACCTCTACCGTGTCCTCAACGAGGTGGGGACAGGCGATCTACTCTCCCTGGTCACCACGTTGTGCTCGCTGCCAGAATTGTATCTCAAGGACCAGCCCAAGCGGCGGCTCGTGGTGAATCTGAGCCTGTTCATTGATGTGCCGGCCGGTGACCGCCGCTTGCGGCGCTGGCTGCCTGAGACCCAGCGCGCGCCGCGCACGTTGAGGAACCGCTGGGAAGCCGCGTGCCGCGTGCTGGACCCGCTCGACGCCAGTCTGCGGGACGTGATAGAGTGGTTGACGCGCGGCTATCCGGAGCAGTTGCTCATTGTCGCGGCGGCAGGCAACGACTTTAGAGGTGGGCAAGGCAATCGGCCGCCGACCCGGCCGCCGGCGGCCTATGAGGGCGTGCTGGGGGTGGCGGCGGTCAACACCAGGACCAAACCGGCCTTATACTCGAACAAGGCCGATGTGGGGGGGCCACGCAACGGCGTGGCAATCTACGGCGGCGAAGCTCACATCGACCTCGGCAACCCGACGGGGGAGATGCAGGTGGATGAGTCGGCGCCTCCGAAGGCGCCCATCGATGCAGTGGTGGGTATCTACAGCGCGGAACGCTACCCGAACGGCGACCGGAACAAGTCAGGCCTGGCCTACTGGTCCGGCACGTCCTTCGCAACGCCCTTTGCGGCGGGCATTGCGGCCCAGGTCTGGGCGGCAAACCCAGGCCTGTCGGCGGAGGAAGTGCTGGCAACAGTGATAGGCTTTGGCGCACTCCTCGGCAGCCCGGCTGATCCCGACGGCCTCCTGGATGCGCCCACGATCAGCCTCAAGCAGGTCTAGCGGACCAGGACTTCTGGGATCACAAGAGTGCAGTCGGCCAGCTCTACCTCCAGGGTGTAAACGCCAGAGGGGAGCTGGTCGAGGGCAAAGCCGCCCGCCTCGTCAAGCTGGGTGACTCGCTCATGCTCTGTGGTTGGCGCCAGACGAACAGATCGACCCGCCCACAGGGGTTCCTCATCGCCGACGGTGTACACCAGGCCATTAATGGCGCCGCGTGATGCCGACCTCGCCGCCGTGATGTCCAGGGCAACGACCAGGTCCTCGGCCTCGTACAGGCGCTGGTCGCCATCTACTACGCCCCGCACACCCAGCAGCGCGCCCTGGGGGCGTGGCGGGATGAGGGTGGCGATGATGCGCCGCGCCCGCTCGACGAGCGTTACATCGATCGCGATGTCTTCGGCCATGAAGGCGCGCAAGGTATGCAGCTCGGCGCTACAATGGGGACATACGCGCAGGTGAGTCGCAATGGCGACACGCTCGGCGGTGGGCAGCCAACCCAGCTGATAGTCACCCAGCTGCTGGGGCGGCGGGCAATCGAAGCGGTACAGGCTCTGGCGTAGGCCGCGCTCGGTGGCAGCGTATTCCTGCGCCTGGGCGGCGCAGGCGGGACAGGCGCGAATCAGCGCGGCAATGTGCGGCGGGGCGTCGCCACCGACGAAGGCTAGAATATCCTCGGGCGCAATCGGCTCTGAGTGCGTGTGGTTCATGCGCGATTCCCCCTCTCAGCTTTCACTAGAGAGAACGCGCACCACACGAAAATTCGCGTATTCATCCCAAGAAGGCTCGAATCTCCTCGCTGCGCCGCAGCCGCTCCAGGACGTTGCGCTTGACGCGATATACATCCGCGACGCTGGCGTAATGTTCGGGGTAGCGGGCCTGAATCTCCCCCGGCTTGAGGTCCAACGCGAACGACAGATAGACCACCAGCCGTTCTACCTCATCTTGTAGCTCAGCCTGAATCGACTGCCAGAAGCGCAGGGCCGTCGACTCGCTCAGGGCTGCGCCTTCCACATCCAGGGAGCCAGGCATCTCCACGGCGTCGTCGATGG
Organism: uncultured Anaerolineales bacterium; assembly: GCA_964546245.1. Lineage (GTDB taxonomy): Bacteria > Chloroflexota > Anaerolineae > Epilineales > JAHCIE01 > JAHCIE01. The sequence continues at coordinate 9,969 of CAZJJF010000013.1, read as the reverse complement.
GCGCCGCGCGCTGGGCCTCGCTGGCGCGCGCCTCATCCATCAGGCTGCTGTGGACACACAGCTTAAGGTAGCGCAGAATGGCGGCCAGGTTGGGAAACATGGCGAAGCGATCGGGCGGCACGGCCTTCCAGAAGCGAGCGAAGGCATCATGCACCCAATCGTCGTCGCTCTCGTTGACCAGGGCGCGCGTCGGGTGACGCCGCACCCAGGCCAGGACCATGCGCCGATACTGGATGACGACCCGCTCCCAGGCCTGATCGTCACGGTCGGCCACCGCGCGGCGGAACAACTCAAAGCAGCAGACACCCTCGCCGCTCTCGCGCCGCAGATAGCGGGCTGTTTCTTCCTGGCACTGATGGGCCAGGTTGATGACCGACAGCTCCCTTACATCCATGCCTCAACCTTGCCCACGCCGTTCAGGTGTCCCGGCCGCGGCCCGCCCCGTACAGCTTGCCGCTCTACCAGCCGGCGCGGGGATAGCTACCCAGAACGCGCACGAAACTGGCATACTCCGCCAGGTGATCGAGGGCCTTGAGGCAACGCGGCTCGGCCATGCTGCCCGCAAAGTCCAGGTAGAAGTGGTACTCGAAGGGTTTGCCCTTCAGTGGGCGCGACTCGATCTTAGTGAGATCGATGTCACGCAACGCGAACACCGATAGCGCCTTGAACAGGCTGCCCGGCACGTTGGCAGCGGCAAACACGAGGGACGTCTTGGCGGGTACGCCCAGCGGCGGTGGCGGTGGCGCCTCGCGGTCGAGCACCAGGAAGCGTGTGAAGTTCTCCTGGTCGTCCTCGATGCCGGCCATGAGAATCTGCATGCCGTACACGTCGGCGGCGCGGCGGCTGGCGATGGCCGCCCCATCACGAATGCCTTGCTCACGCAGCAGCTTCACGCTGCCCGCCGTGTCGTAAGTCGGCACACGCTCCAGGCCGAGGCGGTCGATGGTTCCCTCGCATTGGGCTAATCCCTGGGGGTGGGAATAGACCCGCCGCACATCCGCCAGTTCGACCCCCGGCAGGGCGATCAACTGGTGCACGACCCGCAGATTCACCTCGCCGACGATGGTGAGCTGGTGGCGCAGCAGCAGGTCGTAGTTGCGGTGGATGGAGCCGCCGAGGGAGTTCTCGATGGGTACGATGCCCCGGTCACACGTGCCGTCGACCACGGCGCGGAACACATCATCGAATTCGGCGCAGGGGACCGGCTCGATCTCGGTAGGGAAATACTCGATGGCGGCGGCTTCGGAAAACGCGCCACGTTCTCCCTGGAACGCAATGCGCAGGGCGGGCCGAGGTCGGGAATGTGTGGTCATGACGCTCATCCGGGGGTAGGAGTCAGTCGCTTTCTCTGGGCTTGGGCGCCGACTTGGACGGGCGAGGCGGCGGCGTGTCTGTTTCTAGCAGAGATAGCGCCGCGTCCTCAACGTAGCGGCGCAGGCTGGCCTCTCGCTCATCGTGGGGTTGAATAATCAGCTCGTCGATCAGGATTTGGATGATGGCAGCCAGCGGTACGGCCAGAATCGCGCCGACCCCACCGAAGAGGGCAACGAAGATCATCAACGACAGGATGACGCCCAGGGTGCTGATGCCCACGGCTGAGCCCATAATCTTGGGAAAGACGATCATGTTCATCACCTGAAAGACGAGAATGGTGAACACGACAGCTACCAGCGCGCGGGTGGGTGACTCGGCGAAGGATGCCAGGCCGACAAAGGTGGCGGTGAGAATCGCGCCAATACCGGGAATGGGAATCATCATCAGCATGCCGCCCAGGATGGCTAACGCCAGGGCCAGGCGCAGGCCCAGAGCGAAGTATCCCACACCGATGATGAGGCCGGTGACAATGCCGACCAGAATCAAGCCAACCAGGAATGCGCCCACCTGGTGCTCAATGCGATACAAGATGCGGCGCACCGTCACTTGCTGGTCGGGCGGCGCCAGGGCCACGATGAAGCGGTCGATGTTGCCCTGCTCCAGCATCCATAGCGTGCCGAGGAGGACGATGGTAACAGTGTTGAACACCATGGCGAGGACGGTCGAGCCGAGGCCTAATGCCGAGGTCAGAATTGTGCCGCTGTTCTGGCTCAGGTAGTCGGAGGCCTGGGTCAGGATGGCGTCCGCGCTCAATTGGGGTGGAATAGCGACCGGGATGCGGGAGGCCAGGTCGGCGTAGCCTGCGGCGGCGACCGGCAGGACGGTCTTCACCGAGTCGATGAGCGCCGGCACCAGCGAGACCAGCAAGATCGGGATGAGGACCAGGGCCAGGACCAGGACCACCAGGATAGCCAGGGGGCGGGGCAGCCGCAGGTACTTATGCAGCATATCCACCGGCCCCCGAATCGCCAGGGCGAAGACGATGCCGACGAAGACGAGAATCAATGTGTCCCGCACCTGATAGATGGCCGCGGCCAGGGCAAGGATTACCAGGATGGTAATGCTGGCCGTGGCGATACGGCGGTTGGTCCATTCCGTCTTCATGGGCAGTCGGCTCCAGAGGCCAATGACCAGGGCGTGCGGTGGGCGTATTGTACCCCAACTTCACAAACGAGCCAATTGGCAGGGGTGGTCAGTCAAAGTCAAAGTTGGGTCAGAATGGGGTCAACATGGCCGGAAAGCCCGAAATCTGGCGCTCGCAACCTTGCCTCCCTCAGCCGGTACGGTATAATGACGCTTGAGGCTGTCTCTCACCCATTTCTAATAATTGCCCGCCAATTCTTTCCAAAACGCCCCAATTTGCCTTGCCTGTCTCAGGCAATCTCGTATAATCCGTTCCATTCCTGGCCTTCGTCCGTGACTCCTGGCTACTGATGGCGTCACGGCTGTTCCCATGACGGGCCAGGTCGTGGGAATATGGCCTGTTTCTCGCGTCGTCTTGCCCAGGGAGAGGACTCGCCGATGCCTCAGATCTTTGGCCGCAGCGCCAACAGCCTATCGCGGTTCACTATCATTGGTCTGGTGCTGGTCGTTGGGCTTGTCCTGACCATCCTCATGGCCTACCAGCGATCGTCCTACGTGACGTTTCTCGGCGTGAACCGGCCGCAGCCCGTGCAGTTCAGCCACAAGCATCACGTCGGCGACGATGGTATCGATTGCCGCTATTGTCACACGTCGGTCGAGACAGGCGACAACGCCGGTATGCCCTCCACCCAGACGTGCATGAACTGCCACCAGTATATCTGGGCCAACAGCCCCTACCTGGCCCCAGTGCGAGACAGCTGGGCGACGGGCAAGCCGATCATCTGGACAAAGGTCTACGACACGGCCCACTTCGCCTACTTCAACCACAGCGTTCACGTGGCCAAGGGTGTAGGCTGTACGACGTGCCACGGACAGGTCAACGAGATGAATGGCATGTTCAAGGCTGAGACGATGAGCATGGAGTATTGCATCACCTGCCACTTCAACCCGGCCCAGTTCGTCCGCCCCAAGTCCGAGGTGTTCAATGTCAATTACACGCCGCCGACCAATCAGGCGGCTGTCGGCGCCCAACTGGTCGCAGACTACAATATCGAGAGCCTCGTCAGTTGCTCGACTTGTCACAGGTAACGCACATGACTACTGAGAACAGCCTGGATCTCGCCGCTATCCGCGCCAAGCTCAAGGCCTCGAAGGGCAAGGAATACTGGCGCAGCCTGGATGAATTGGCCGATAGCCCCCAGTTCCGCGAAACGCTGGAGCGTGAGTTCCCACGTCTGGCCGGTTACTGGCCCGACGGTGTCAGCCGCCGCGCCTTCCTCAAGCTCATGGGCGCATCGCTGGCCCTGGCGGGCCTGGCGTCGTGCTCTCCGCCCGGCAGCAAGCTCGTGCCCTACGTGCGGCAGCCTGAGAATATCCAGTCAGGCCGCCCCCTGTTCTTCGCCTCGGCTATGCCCCTGGGCGGCTATGCCATGCCCGTGTTGGTCGAGAGCAATATGGGTCGGCCGACCAAGGTAGAGGGCAATCCGGAAAGCGGCGCCAGTCTCGGTGCGACCGATGTCTACGCGCAAGGCTCTGTGCTGAACCTGTACGACCCGGAGCGCATGCAGACCCTCAGCCAGGACGGCCGCATCGCCACCTGGGACCAGTTCTCCCTCGCTCTGGCGGCGATTATCGACGCTCAGAAGGGCAAGCAGGGCGCAGGGCTGCGGGTGCTGACGCAGACAGTGACTTCACCCACGCTGGCCGCTCAGATCGAGGAGATGACCACCGCGCTACCCCAGGCGAAGTGGGTTCAGTATGAACCGCTCAGCGCCAATAATGCCTACGCTGGTGCGCAACTGGCCTTTGGTCAGCCTGTGGAGACGGTCTACAACCTTGACCGCGCTGATATCATCCTGTCTCTGAATGCTGATTTCATGGGTTTTGGGCCTGGCAAGCTGCGCTATGCCCGCGACTGGGCCCGCCGCCGCACGACGAAGGAAGGCCCCGGCGGCATGAACCGCGTCTACGTGGTCGAGAGCATGCCCAGCATCACCGGCATGGCTGCCGACAACCGGCTGCCCATGCGCGCCTCGGACGTGGAGGCCTACGCGCGGGCGGTGGCCGCGGCCATCGGCGCCCCCGTCGATGCGCCGAGTAGCCTGCCGGCCGGCGTCCCGGCCCAGTGGGTCACGGCCGTGGCGCGCGATTTGCAGGAGCATCGCGGTCGGTCGGTGGTGATCGCCGGCGCGGGGCAGCCCGCCGCCGTGCATGCCATTGCCCATCTGATGAATCAGGCGTTGGGCAACGTGGGCGCGACCGTCAGCTATACGGACCCGGTTGTCACCGATCCGTCGGACCAACTGGAAGGCCTCAAGGCGCTGGCCGCCGATCTCGACGCCGGTCAGGTGGACGCGCTCATCATCCTCGAAGGCAACCCGGTTTACGATGCCCCGGCTGACCTGAGCTTCAAGGAGCGGCTGGTCAAGGCAGAGACTCGGGTGCACCTGAGTCTCTACAACAACGAGACAACAGGGCTTTGCCAATGGAGGGTTCCCGCGGCGCACTACATGGAGGCCTGGGGCGATGCTCGCGCCTTCGACGGCACGGCTACCATCGTTCAGCCGCTGATTGCGCCTCTGTACGACGGCCACACGCCCAGCGAGGTGATCGACATCATCAACGGCAAGGGCGGGCGGGCTACCTATGACATTGTTCAGGAATATTGGAAGCCCCAGGCGGCGACTGGCTTCGACGCTTTCTGGCAGAAGGCCGTGCGCGAGGGGACAGTGCCCGATAGCGCGCTCAAGCCGGTGCAGGTAACGGCGCGACCCCTGGCGGGGCAGCTTCCGCAACGCCCCAGCGCCCCCGCCGAAGCGCTGGAAATCGTCTATCTACCCGCGCCGAACCTGTACGACGGCCGCTTCGCCCCCAATGCCTGGCTGCAGGAGACACCCGATCCTACGTCGAAGCTGGTGTGGGACAATGCCGCTTTCATCAGCCCGCGTCTTGCCCAGGACGAGGGCCTGGGGAATGGCGACCTGGTGGAGCTGAGCTATCGGGGCGGCAAGGTCGAAGCGCCCGTGTTTATCCAGCCTGGGCAGGCGGAAAACTCGGTCAGCGTCTATCTCGGCTACGGGCGGAGTGGCGCCGGCGCCATCGCCAAGGATGTTGGTTTCGACGCTTATGCCATCCGCGCCGCCAATCCCGTGTGGTTCGATGCCGGCCTGGAGATGCACAAGACAGGCAAGACCTATTCCCTGGCGACGACCCAGATGCAGCACACACTGGTCGGGCGAAACCTGGTACGGTCGGCCACCCTTGAGGAGTTCACCAAGGAGCCCGAGTTTGCCCATGACGAGCACCACTATCTGAAGGCGCGCGGCGAGATCAGCCCGGCGGCCGCGGCCGCCGTCGAGAACGACTTCAGCATGTATCCCGGTCACTGGAAGTATCCCGGCTACGCCTGGGCTATGACCATCGACCTGGGCCTGTGCATTGGCTGCAACGCCTGCGTGTCGGCGTGCCAGTCTGAGAACAATATTCCCGTGGTCGGCAAGGACCAGGTGCAGGTCGGCCGCGTCATGCACTGGCTCAAGATTGACCAGTACTACACCGGCGAGCTGGAGAACCCCGAGTCCTACTTCCAGCCTCGGCCCTGTATGCAGTGCGAAAACGCGCCCTGCGAACCGGTATGCCCGGTCGCCGCGACCGCCCATAGCTCTGACGGTCTCAACGACATGGCGTACAACCGCTGCATCGGGACGCGGTACTGCTCCAACAACTGTCCCTACAAGGTGCGCCGCTTCAACTACCTGCAATATACCGACTACAACGCGCCGCCTGTGTTGCGCATGGTGCACAACCCCGAGGTGAGCGTCCGCTCGCGCGGTGTGATGGAAAAGTGCACCTACTGCGTGCAGCGTATTCGCGCCGCCGATGCCGCCGCCCGCCGCGAGGGGCGCGTCATTCGCGATGGCGAGGTGATGACGGCGTGCCAGACCGCATGTCCTACCGCTGCCATCAACTTCGGCAATATGAACGATCCCGACAGCGCCGTCTCCAAGAGCCAGGAGTCGCCGCTCAACTACGGGCTGCTCATGGAGCTGAACACCCGCCCGCGCACCACCTACCTGGCCGCGATTCGTAACCCGAACCCTGAGCTAGCCGAGCGGCGTGGCTAGCTTCCGAACGGAGTGGGACCATGGCAAGTAAGCCTCCAGGTATCCAGGAACTTGAAGAGAAGACTCGCGCCCTGGCTACGCCCAACGGTTTCACAACCACGGACGATAGCGGCGCGGCGGCCGTGGTGGCGCCGGGCCTGACGGACTCGAGCATCAGCGCCAAGATCAGCAACATTGTCCTGACGCGCAAGACACCGCTCTTCTGGTTTGTCGGCTTCATCGTCGGCTTCCTCGGCTTCAACATGATGATGCTGTCGATCACCTGGCTGATCATTCGTGGCCCTGGCATCTGGGGCAACAACCTGCCCGTTGGCTGGGCCTTTGACATCATCAACTTCGTGTGGTGGATTGGTATCGGCCACGCCGGAACCCTCATCTCCGCCATTCTGCTGCTGTTCTACCAGCAGTGGCGCACGTCCATCAACCGCGTCGCCGAGGCCATGACACTGTTCGCGGTCATGGCGGCGGGTATCTTCCCGCTGCTGCACACGGGGCGTCCCTGGTTCGACTACTGGATGTTGCCCTACCCGACGAACTTCGGGGTGTGGCCGCAGTTCCGTAGCCCGCTGATCTGGGACGTGTTCGCCGTCACGACCTATGCCACCGTATCCGCCCTGTTCTGGTTCGTCGGCCTCATCCCTGACCTGGGTACGCTGCGCGACCGGGCCAAGCACCTCTGGGTGCAGCGCGCTTACGGCATCTTCGCCATGGGCTGGAACGGCTCGACCCGCCACTGGTTCCGCTTCGAGCGCGCCTACTTCCTGCTGGCGGCTATATCGACACCGCTGGTGGTGTCCGTCCACACCGTCGTGAGCTTCGACTTCGCCACGTCGGTCATCCCTGGCTGGCACGCCACCATCTTCCCGCCCTACTTCGTGCTGGGCGCGATCTACGCTGGCTTCGCGATGGTGCTGACGCTGATGATTCCCCTGCGCAAGCTGTACGGCCTGGAGGATTACATCACGGCGCGGCATCTCAATAACATGGGCAAGATCATGCTCGTGGCTGGCCTGGTGGTCGCCTACGGCTACTTCATGGAGTACTTCTCGGCCTGGTATAGCGGCAACGAGTACGAGATCTACCAGTACTTCATCGCCCGCCCCTTCGGCCCCTATGCCGCCATCTTCTGGCTGATGGTTCTCTGCAACATCGTCGTGCCCCAGTCGCTGTGGTTCACCAAAGTTCGCTATACGCCGCTGCTGCTGTGGATCGTAGCGATGTTCATCAACTTCGGCATGTGGTTCGAGCGGTTCAATATCATCGTCCAAAGCCTATCGCGCGACTTCATCCCGGCCGCCTGGGGTAACTACTCACCCACCGTCTGGGACTACAGCCTGTTCTTCGGTACGATTGGCATGTTCATCATGTTCGTGTTCCTGTTCTTCCGCTTCCTGCCCTCCATCTCCGAGTTTGAGATGCGTGACCTGGTGTGGCGGCTGGGGACTAAGCAGCAGGCAGGGCGCGAGGACATGATGCAGGGTGCGGACGCTCTGCCCGCGCCTGGCTCGGCGGACTGAGAGTAGGGGAGGCAAGATCATGGCTCAAACGATGACCGAGCCGACTCACGACACGCACGCGCACAACGACGATGACATCAACGACCTGGGGCTGTATGGCCTGATGGCCGAGTTCGCCACCGCCGAGGAGTTGATTGAGGCGACGCGCCAGACGGCGGCGGCGGGCTATAAGAAGTTCGAGACGCACACGCCTTATCCCATCCACGAACTGGCCGAGGCCCAGGGCCTCAAGCGCACGCGCGTACCAGAGCTAGTCTTCATCGGTGGCCTGGTTGGCCTCATCGCCGGCTTCGCCCTCCAGTGGTGGATCAACCTGCGCGTGTATCCGATGAACATCGGCGGCAAGCCACTGAACAGCTGGCCCGCCTTCATCGTCCCTTCGTACGAGATGACGATCCTGTTTGCCGCCTTCGCGGCCGTTTTTGGCATGCTCATCCTCAATGGTCTGCCCAGGCCGTATCACCCTGTGTTCAATGTCAAGAGCTTCGAGCGGGCCAGCCAGGATCGCTTCTTCCTGGCAATCGAAGCCACCGACCCCCAGTTCAATGAGGGCGATACACGCCGGTTCCTCGCCAGCCTGGGGGCGGAAGAGGTGTCTGATGTCCCGAACTAGTCTCGGCTCCAGATCCCATGTCCACCTGGGCCTCGGCCTGCTCGTGCTTGCGTTGGGCGCTGTGCTGCTGAGCGGCTGCGCCAGTCCCAAGATGAGCTGGCAGACTATGGCCTCGCAGCCCAAGTTCATCAGCTATGATGAGAACCCCTTCTTCCGCGACCAGATGAGCAACCGGCCGCAGGTTCCCAACACCATCGCGCGCGGCTTCGCCGCCAACGCTGATAGCGCGTATAGTACCGGCAAGGACGCGCAGGGGAATGTCGTCAACGTCTTCCCCTACCCGGTTACCATGGAAATGATGCAGCGCGGTCAGGAACGCTTCAACATCTTCTGCACGCCCTGCCACGGCTACACGGGTGTCGGCAACGGCGTGGTGGTCCAGCGTGGCTATCCGCAGCCGCCTTCGTTCTACGACCCGCGCCTGATGCAGGCGCCGGTGGGGCAATTCGTGAACGCGATGGATGCGGGCTTTGGTCGCATGCCCAGCTACGCCTTCCAGGTGGATGCCTCGGATCGCTGGGCCATCGCCGCCTACATCCGCGCCTTGCAGTTCAGCCAGACTGTGAACATCCAAACCCTATCCCCCGAACAGCGTCAGCAGGTAGAGGCGGGAGGCTCGCCATGACCGATACGACGTACGCCGCGCCTCGCAGCCTGAATCGGGTGCAGCGTTGGGCCTTGATCCTGGGCGGCCTGGGAGTCGTCTTGGGCCTGGGCGCGCTGGCCCTCAGTCCCGTGCAATTCTTCCGCAGCTACCTCATTGGCTGGCTGTTCTGGCTGGGCATTGCCCTTGGCAGCCTGGGCCTGCTCATGATGCACCACCAGGCGGGTGGCGCCTGGACGTCGGTGGCGCGGCGCTTCATGGAGGCCGCCTCACGTACCCTGCCGCTGCTGGCCGTGCTGGTCATTCCCATCTGGATAGGCATCCCCTACCTGTACCCATGGGCCGACCCCAACTCGGTGGCCGCCAATGCGTTGCTCCAGCACAAGCAGCCTTATCTGAACGTGCCTTTCTTCATCTTCCGCACCGTCCTGTACTTTGTGGTGTGGATTGGCCTGGAACTCATGCTGAACCACTGGGCGTCGGCTGAGGACCGCAACAACGACCCCAAGTATCACATTCGCATGAAGAATCTGAGCGGTATTGGGCTGGTCCTGATGGTCCTGACGGTCACTTTCGCGGGCATCGACTACGTGATGACCCTCCAGCCGACATGGGTGGCGAGTATCTTTGGCGCGATTGTCGGCGCCGGGTTGT
>CAZJJF010000012.1:0-23169 GCA_964546245.1 uncultured Anaerolineales bacterium | reverse complement strand
GCCGCCGCAGGCCGTGGCCCACAGGCTGACGACGATAAGCAGACCTAGCAGCATCGCGAACGTCCTCATTTTCATGGCTCCTCCATAGCATTGGCTGGCGAGAGTTTGGCTAACGGGTGCGAGACTCGGCCTCAAGCGCCTCGCTGTAGCGGGCGAGCGCCTTCTGGTTGTGCTCGCGCGTCAGCGTTTCCAACCGGGGGTAGTCGCGGGCGACCATCGCATCGACGATGGCCTCGTGCTCGGCCTGGGTGTCGCGAAGGTGGGTGGCAGGAACAGCGGGAAAGAAGGTGTGGCGGATGCGTTGCCAGCGGTCGAAGACTTTGCCGGTAAACTCCGTCAGGGTGGTCATACCGGTGATGTGGCACACCCGCATGTGAAACTCGCGGTTGAGGGCAGCCCAGCGCCACGTATCACCCTCAGCGATGGCTTCGCCCAGGGCAGCCAGGATGACGCGCAGCGCCGCCTCGTCGTCGGGGGTCATGCGCTCAGCGGCAATGCGATTGCCAACCGTCTCAAGCCCCTCGAGCAGGACAAATACCTCGTGTACCTGAGACGACGAGACGGATGACACCACCGCGCCCACGTGCGGAATCAGGGTGACCAGCCCCTCGGCCTGCATCTGCTGAATGGCTTCGCGCACGGGGCTGGGGCTGACCTGAAGCTGGTCGGCCAGGTCATTGATGATCAGTCGCGAGCCTGCCCCTAGCTCACCTTCGAGAATCGCGCTCCGCAGACTTTCGTACACCATCGCTTGCTTGGTTCGATAGGGCGTCGGCGCTAGAGACAGGCTCATGGTAGGTGAAACCTCGATTTCTCAGTGGTGGCACGCGGCAAGTAACCAGTCACATATCATCGATTATATATTATCTATTTTGCTGTGTCAAGAGGCAAAATCGGTATGACGGCTATTTTCGTCCGCGGACAAGCGGCGCGGACGATTGTGGTATACTGCACCCCATCCTTCCGATAGGAGTCGCCCGCGATGTCCTCACCCGCCTTCCGTCTTCCCTGGCCCCGCGCCGGTGACCAGTTCCTGCTGCGCCCCGACGTCACCTTCCTCAACCACGGCTCTTTCGGAGCTACCCCGCGCCCTGTCTTCGACGCCTACCAGCGCTGGCAGCGCGAGTTGGAGGCCGAGCCTGTCGAGTTCCTCGGTCGCCGCCTGCCAGATCTGCTCGCGGCGGCCCGCGCCCCCCTCGCTGCGATGGTCGGCGCGTCCCCTGACAATCTGGTCTTCATCCCCAACGCCACCTTCGGCGTCAATATTGTCGCCCGTTCCCTGGACCTCCAGCCCGGCGATGAGGTGCTGGCGACGGACCACGAGTACGGCGCGGCCGAGCGGGCATGGCGCTTCAACTGCGAGAAGCGCGGCGCGCGCTATGTTGCCCAGCCCATTCACCTTCCCATCCGTGATGAGGGCCACGTCATCGAGCAGTTGTGGGCCGGCGTCGGCGAGCGGACGCGGGTCATCTTTCTCAGCCATATCACGTCGCCCACGGCGGTCATCTTCCCCGTCGCGGACATCTGCCGCCGCGCCCGCGAGGCGGGCATCCTGACCGTCGTCGACGCTGCCCACGCCCCCGGCCACATCGACCTGAACCTGGCAGAGATCGGAGCGGACTTCTACCTGGGCAATTGCCACAAGTGGCTCAGCAGCGCCCGAGGGGCAGGCTTCATGCACGCGCGCCCCGACACGCAGGCGCTCCTCGAACCCCTGGTCGTCAGTTGGGGCTGGCGCAGCGAATGGCCCAGCACCTCGACTTACCAGGACTGGTACGGCTGGACAGGAACCGACGATCCGTCCGCCTACCTGAGTGTGCCGGATGCCATTCGCTTTCAACGTGAGCACGATTGGCCCGCCGCCCGCGCCGAGTGCCATGCCCTGGTGCTCTGGGCGCGGGAGCGCGCTGCCGCGATCAGCGGGCTACCGCCCATCTGCCCCGACCGCATGGTCGGCCAGATGGCCGTCCTGCCCTTGCCCCCCGGCGCGCTGGAACGTCTCGGCGCGCGGCTATGGGATGAGTATCGTATCGAGATTCCCCACATCCGCTGGCAGAGCCACGAGTCCCTGCGCCTGTCCATCCAGGCCTACAACAGCGAGCAGGACGTGGCTCGCCTGCTCGACGCTGTCGCGGCCCTGATCTAGTACCATCTTGGTACATTTAGCGTCCCTATGTACCATTCGCAATCGCTCGGACTATGCTAGAATGTGGCTGGGCGGCCTCGAGCGTAAAGAGACGGGGTGAACAGTGTCACGATTTGGCCTGCTCGACCGCGACCAGACTTTCCGCCTTCAGATCGGCAACCCACCAGACCCGGTGTGGTTGGAAGACTTTCCCATTATCGCGGCCCAGCCAGAAGCGGGCGGCCACTGCGAGCCTCGGATCACCCTGGTCGTGCGTGTGGTCGATCAGGCGCAGATGATGGGCATTATCAACGAAATGCATGGCATGGGGGTGGCGCTCGTCTCTCTCGAACGTATCCTGCCCGACCGATCCGCCCCGTCGTTTGCATCTGACCCCGGTCAGTGGTAACATCATCCCTCGAGCCCGGCAGTCTCGCCGGCGCGTGGGGAAAGGTGAATGTTCGACTACATCGCGCAGGTCATGAATGCCATTCGCCTGGGTCTGACGATGTCACCGCAGACTCTGGCAGTTGTGCAGGTGCCGCCGAACGCTGGTTGGGTGGCGGTGGGCCTGGTGGTGCTGGCGGGTATTTCCATGTTGCTCGGGCAGAGCGTCAGTCTGTTCATGAACCGCGTCACGCCCAAGCGCTTCGCCCTCAGCCTGCTGGTCAACGGGCTGCTATTTGTGGCCGGTATCTTTTTCTGGGCGTTTCTGGTGTGGCTGCTAGGGAATTTCCTCCTGGCGGAATCGACCACTTATCGCCAGATGCTATTAATCATCGCCCTGAGTTACGCGCCCTTCGTGTTCGGCTTTCTCATCCTGCTACCCTACGCCGGGATTCCGGTTCAGGTTCTCTTGTACGTGTGGTCGATGCTGGCAGCCGTGCGAGGTATAGACTATCTGTTCCAGGCTACCCTCTTGCCTTCATTGGTGGTCGTGACCGTCAGCTTCCTCATCATGTACGCCATCCAGACGACCATTGGCAGACCAATCTGGGCTATCGGCGACCGCATGCTGGGCATCGATAAGAAGATGACGGTGCGCGACCAGCTCGGCCTGGGCCAGAAGTAGAGGGCGCTGCCATGCTGGACTTCATCAGCCTCATCCTTTTTGGCTTCATCCTTTTCGTTATCATGACGATGCTGATCTCGCCCTTGCGGTCGATGACGTGGTGGGCAGGCTGGTTTGGAGCAGGCGACCAGCGCATCGATGCTGCCCAAGCCGACCAGGAGCTCCTGCCCGGTGTGGGCTTTGACGATGCTGACCATTATCTGGTCTACCTATCCGGAATCGGCGCGATTGCCGGCGGAGCCGTACCGCAAGAGGAATATCCCTTTGTCGAAGGGTTGAAGGCGCGCCTACCCGGCACAAAAATCATCAGCGATGTCTACCCATATGACGTGAGCAATAAGGGCCTGACTGCTAATCGGCTGCTAGCGCCCTTCTGGCAATGGCTCGAGAATCGTCGCCTTAAGAACATGAACGACCCCATCGCGGGCATCTTTGTCAACCTCCGCAACGCTGGGCAAGTCTTCGTCTCGGCCGACTCTCGCTATGGTCCTATCTACGACCTGGGGACGGCGCGCGAAATCCGCGACGGTCTGCTGCGCCACGGCTACAAGCTCAACAGTGGCAAGCCAGTCACGCTATTGGGGTGGAGTGGCGGGGGGCAGATTTCCGTGGGCGCTTTAGACTTCCTGCGCGATCTACTCAAAGGCCCCATCTATATTCAATCCGTCGGTGGCTTGATCGCTAATCGACCAGGTCTGGATAAGATGGACCATTTGTGGCACAACTACGGGTCAAAGGACTTTGTGCAGGGCTTCGGGGGGTGGGTATTTCCGGGACGCTGGAAGATTGCGAAGAACTCCAATTGGAACCGCGCGCTGGCCGAGGGTCGTATCACCCTGAATCAGATTGGTCCGTATAACCACAATATGAAGCGGCATTATTTTGATAACGAATCGAAGCTGCCCAGCGGGGAAACATACATGGAGCACCTGCTGAACACCATCCAGTTCCAATTGAGAGAGGTAGGGGTCATCAAGACGAACCAGGCTGCGCCGAACGGCAATACAAACCAGTCAGCATCCTAGCCCATAATGGAAGAGCATCACAGCCAACATCGCAGCCTCACCTGGGAGAGCATCACAGCCAACATCGCAGCCTCGTATAGGAGAGCATCACAGCCAACATCGCAGCCCCACGCAGGGAGTACATTGTAGCACTCATCCAACCTCCCCGGGGTCATCGCAGCCCACATTCTGGCTCCTAGAGGTACATCACCGCTCACATCCACGCTTCCACGGGAAAACATCACAGCCAACATCGCACCCTGACCGACTGGCGCAATCGTCTTGACGAACCCTCTCTCCTGCGGGGATCCACGATGACTCAATCATCAGGATCCCCGCAGGTAATTTTCCGCCGTCGAGGGCTGCCCTTCGTAGCGAGCAGCGGCCTGCCGGGCGAAGTCAGCCAGGCTGAGCCGCAGCGGGAGCGGGGTGAGAATCTCTACCGCGCCTCCCAGGGCCAGCAGCCGGGCGCGCGCGTCCTCCAGGCTGGCGAAGGTCAGCGTCACGGCCGCCCACCCACCTTCGCTGGCTACCGGCACGGCGTCGGCATCGACCCCTATCAGCAGCGGCAAGCGTGTGATGGCTTCCACGGCCACAAGCGCTCGCACCTTGTAGGCGTGCTGCGCCACCTCTTGCTCATCGCGCCAGGCGGCCCAGACGGCCGCGAGGTCAAAGCCAGGCGGACGAAGGAACGCCTCGGCAAGTGTCTCCACCGCCAGCAGCCCCGCGACGGGAAAGGCCTGTACACGACTGTCGATGCCCCACATCACATACCACTCACTGGCGTGGGCCACCAACCCGTAGGGATCGACGGTGCGCTCAAAAGTCGGGCGGTGGGGCGCGTCGTCGCGACGATAGGCGACGCGCACCCGGCGATCCTCCCAGGCAGCTCGCTGCAACGCCGCCAGATGTGGCGACCTGCTCGCCACTGCCGAGCCGGACCAGTCGAGGTGCAGCCGCTGCCGCAGCCAGGCTTCCTGGTCTTGACGCCCAGCGGGCAAGGCGGCGCTGAGTTTCCGCAGCGCTGCCTTGAGGTCGCGCCCTACCTCTAGATCGGCCAGCGGCGATGGCTGACTGAGCATGAACAGGGCGCGCACCTCGCCGTCGGTCAGGCCGGTCAACGACGTGCGGTAGCTATCGAGCAGGGCACAGCCCCCACCTGGCCCACGCTCGGTATAGACCGGCACTCCCGCCGCACCAAGCGCGTCCAGGTCGCGATAGATGGTCCGTTCGGACACCTCTAGCTCCCGCGCCAGATCGCCCGCCGTCATCCGCCCGTGGGTTTGCAGTAGCAGCAGTAACGCCAGTAAACGGTCGGCTCGCACCCTTCCCTCCTTGCCCCGCCTTCGGTTTCCAGTATAGCACACATACCTGACAGCAGGTGTCATGAATACGGCGTAAACTGGAGGTGGATGACCGCGCGCGGCGGTCACAGGAAAGGAGACAACCGATGGAGATGCAGGACGTTCAACTGGTAGGATTGAGGCCGATGCGAGTCGCCAGTGTGCACGGGTTCGGGGCCAGTCCGGAGGGTATTGCGGCGGATAAGCTCGCCGCGTGGGCAGGGGCGCGCGGGCTGCTCGACGGCGCGCACCGCATCTTCGGCTTCAACAACCCCAGTCCCAGCCCCGGCAGCCCGAACTACGGCTACGAGCTGTGGATTGAGGTTGGCCCCGACGTGGCGGCGGACGCCGAGGCCGAGATTAGGACTTTCGACGGCGGTCGCTATGGGGTGATGCGTTGTCGTGGGGTGGGCAACATCGAAGCCAGCTGGGCCAGGCTCAATACCTGGCGCGAGAGCGCAGGCTATCGCCTGGGCCGCCACCAATGGCTTGAGGAGCATATCGGGCCGTTTCCCGCTGCCCCCGATGACCTGACACTGGACCTGTATATCCCGCTCGCGGAGTGAAGGCGGCGACCGACCGCCGACGGCCGACCACCGACGACCGACCACCGCAGATGCCAGCGGTGGTCAGTCGTCGGTCGCCCTTTACCCCGGCAGCGTCTCCCATAGCAGGCGCAGCCAGTTGCCATGCATGATAGCCTCGATGTCGGTCTCGTGGTAGCCGCGCGCTCGTAGCAGATCGGGGAGTTTCTGCAAGTCGGCGATGGTATCCAGGTCGCCGGGACTCTGCTCAGCGCCGTAGCCGCCGTCCAGGTCCGTCCCCAGTCCGACATGGCGGGCGTTACCGGCTAGCTGGCAGATGTGGTCGATGTGATCCACGACGTGGCTCAGACTAACCCGCTCCGGCGTGGGGTCGTCCCTATTCCAGTCGGGGTCGAGCATCCAGTCGTCGAAGGCCGCGCCGATGACCGCATCGCGCTCGATGAGGGCGCGCAGCATATCGTCGCTGAACTGACGCTGGCGGGGCACGAGGGCGCGGCAGTTGTTATGGCTGGCGATGACACGGCCGGGGTACAGGTCCAGCTCCTCCCAGAAAGCCTCGTCAGAGGTGTGGGTCAGGTCGAGGAGCATCCCCAGTTGGGCCATGTTGCCCAACAGCTCGCGAGCGGGTGGGAAGACGCCGCCGACCGTGCCCGTCCCGTGGCCGTACGCGCTGAGTCCGTAGTGGGCCAGGCTCAGTGAGCGCAGCCCCTCCTTGTGCCATGCAAAGACCTGGTCAGGGTGCAGAAGCGGGTCAGCCCCTTCCATGGACAGGACGTGGCCCAGCGGTGTGGTCGCGGGGTCGGTCTGCCAGGCGGCGATGTGATCGTCCAGGTCGGCGCGGGTGCGGATGCGGCGCAACACCCCCTGGCTTTCCAACTGGCCGTAGTAGATGAGCTGAGCGTGGGCGGCGGCATACGCCGCCTCGGGCGGGAAGTCGATATTGGAGCGTAGTCCCGCCGCGTGTCGGGCGAGCACGGTAGAGAAGGACAGAAAGACGTCGCCACGCCGCATGTCGGGGAAGCAGACGGTATTGCGGCCGCGGCTCTTGCCGAGCATGTACTGTTCCCAGCGGCGAACCTCGGCCACGGGCTGCTTCAAGTCGCGGCCGTAAAACAGAGCATTGAGGGCCAGGTCCAGGTGGGCATCGACAACGAGCATGGGCGTCTCCTGGGGAATCAAGTAAGCGGATTATAGCCCAGGCAACGCGATGCGTGAAACGTGAACAATGTCGTCGGTGCTCACGCTTCACGCATGATATGGCATGGCGTGCGTTGACAAGGGCGTGCCGCCTGTTGTATGATGGGCGACATTCTAGAACGCTGGCGAAGGGAGATGCGCGCATGTCGATCGAGGCGAAGCTGAGGGCGCTGGGCTACGACATTCAGGCCGCGCCGGTGGGGCAGGGCAAGATCGAACCGGCGGTGCGGGTGGGCAACCTGGTGTTCACCTCGGGTCAGGTATCGGCGCGGGGCGAGGCCGTATTCAAGGGCAAGGTCGGTAGCGATCTGTCAGTCGAGGAGGGCTACCAGGCGGCCAGGGTATGCGCCCTCAACTGCCTCGCCGCTATCAAGGCTGTGACAGGCGATCTGGACAAGGTGGTGCGCATCGTCAAGCTGCTGGGCATGGTCAACGCCGCTGACGGCTTCACCGACACGCCCGGCGTCATCCACGGCGCGACGGACTTCATCAACGACCTCTTCGGCCCGGCTGGTCGCCACGCCCGCTCGGCGATAGGCGTCTATCAGTTGCCGGCGAACTACGCTGTCGAAATCGAACTGATTGCTGAAGTGAAGGAGTGAGCCATGACTCTCGACCGTGAGGCGTTGAGTGTCTACATCGATAATATGGTCGCCCGCGAGCACGCGGCCCTGGGCGAGCAGGGCGTACGCGACACCCTGGAGCGGGGACGGCAGTGGCAGCTGGGCGAGACGCTCCGCCAGGGCGGCGCTATTCTCTTCCCCCACGCGGGTATCGCCGATTGCGGCCACCAGATTGCCGCCACGGTCCAGGCGTGCATGGACTCGGGCGCCGATCGGGCGCTGGTCGTTGGCGTCCTGCATGCTCTGACCGACGAGTTGCAGGATGCCCGTGTGCGGGTCGCCAACGGCGCGGACGTGACGAAGGAGAAATATTGGGGTATCCAGGGGCCTGGGCTGACGGGCCACGATACGTGGCGCACTGAGTTCTCACTGCGTCACTTCCTGTTCCTGTGGGACGCTGAAGCGAAGCTGCGTGGCGGGAAGATACCCGAAGTCATCGTCCGCTATCCGTATCTCGCGGGCGGCAAGCCGGAGATTCTGCCCGGCATCGACGAACTGCAAGCCATCGCCCGCGACGCCGTGATCGTGTGGACGGCCGACGCCTTCCATCACGGTATTGGCTACGGTGACTCGCCGGAGACGGCGCTGTACCCGGAGCAAGGCGGCCTGGACCTGGCGAGCCGCACCATCCAGTCGGGCCTGGACCTGCTGCGAGACGGCGACTACTGGGGCTTCAATCAACACTGCGTCGAGGCCCGGAGCGATGGCCGCGACGCGGGCCAGGTGGTGCGCTATCTTCTGGGGCCGCTGGAGGGCCGTATCCTCGACCTGACCTACACCGATACCACCGACATGTACAACTCGCCCCCGCCGACCTGGGTCGCTGGCGCACTCGCCGAGCAGCGGGCGGTTCGGTAGAGGCGAAGGCTGGCCGGTTGCTGGCCTCCGCTACCTGCGCACTGACATCTGACTGCTGATGAGGGATCACTTCCGAGACATCTATCAACACCGCGCCGCCGACTATGACGCCCTCGTGGCGCGTGAGGACTACCAGGGCAACCTGGCCCGCGCACTGGCCGAGGTTCGACCCTGGCCCCGCCTGGATGTGGTGGAGCCTGGCGCAGGGACAGGACGGCTGACGCGCCTCCTGGCCCCGGCCGCCCGGTCCGTGGTCGCGTTGGACATTGCTCCCGCCATGCTGCGCGTTGCACGCGCCAGCCTGGACGCCGATTCCCGCGTGACCTTTGCCGTCGCCGACAATGGCGCGCTGCCCCTGCGGGATGCCGTCGCCGACCTGGCCGTGGCGGGCTGGAGCCTGGGCCACTCGGTCGCGTGGTTCCCCAACACCTGGCGCGGTGTCATCGGCACGGCCCTGGCCGAGATGCGCCGCGTCCTCAGGCCGGGCGGGACGGTAGTCATCCTGGAGACACTGGGCACGGGCCGCGAGACGCCCGCTCCGCCCACGGACGAACTGGCGGCCTACTACCGTTGGTTGGAAGATCAACATGGCTTCCACCGGACATGGCTGCGCACCGACTACCGCTTCGCCTCCCTCGACGAGGCCGAGCAGCTGACGCGCTTCTTCTTCGGCGACGACCTCGCCGACCGCGTCCGCCGTGAGGGATTGGGGACGCTGCCGGAGTGCACCGGGATGTGGTGGTTCTAAGGGGCAGAGGAGGTCCATGCGCGCGTTAGTCTGGGAAGGGCCGCGACGGGTGGTGATGCGTGAGCAAGTCATGCCGTCGCCGGAGCCGGGCGACGTACTGGTACGAGTGGCCTTCGCGGGCATCTGCGGCTCGGAGTTGAGCGCGTACCTGGGCCACAACGCTCTGCGCGTGCCGCCGCTGGTCATGGGCCACGAGTTCGCGGGTGAGGTAGCCGCCCTCGGTGAGGGCGCGGCGGAGCGCAACCCCGCGCTGCGCGTGGGGACGTGGGTCACGGTCAACCCGCTCATCTCATGCGGCCGCTGCCTGTACTGTCGGCGCGGCGACCAGCAGCTCTGCCCGTCGCGGCAGCTGCTAGGCGCGCACCGCGCGGGTGGCTACGCCGAGTATGTCGCCGCCCCGGCCGACCAGGCGTTGCCGCTGCCTGATGGTATGAGCCTGGCCACGGGCGCGTTGGCTGAGCCAGTGGCCGTAGCGGTGCGCGTCGGCCAGCTGGCGGGGGACCTGGCTGGTCAGGTAACGCTGGTGGCGGGGGCGGGACCGATTGGCCTGCTCGTCCTCCAGGCGCTCCAGCAGCGCGGCGCGCACCGCGTCTTCGTGTCGGACCTGGTCGCCGAGCGGCGGGCAATGGCCGAGGCCCTGGGCGGCGAACCGCTGGACCCGCGTGCGGTAGACGTGGTGGGAACAGTGCGCGAGGCGACCGACGGCCTGGGGGCGACCGTGACGGTGGACGCGGTGGGCGTGGCGGCGACACGCGCCCAGACCATCGCCGCCACCCGCAACGGCGGCCTGGTCATCCTGAGTGGCCTGCACGAGGAGACGGGTGTCATCCCCGCCGCCGACGCCATCCGCCGTGAGATTACGCTGCGCGGTAGCTTCGCCTATAGCCACACCAATTTCACCGATGCGCTGGAGCGGCTGGCGCGGGGTATCATGCGCCTCGACCCGTGGATCGTCCAGGCCGACCTGGCCGAGGGCGGCTTGTGGCTCGACCGACTGGTCGACGCCCCCGGCGGCGAGGCGAAGGTGCTGCTCGTGCCGTGAGGGGGGCCAGGGACGAGAGGCGAAGGATCGATGAGATTTGTGCTTGGCCCTTCGCCTTTCGTCCTTGGTCAGCATTTCGCTATACTTCTCCCACCTTCTCGCACTATCCATGAGGTAGCTTGCCATGCTCGCCGACAACAACCTCCGCGTCGTTCACGCCGTGTGCCCCCACGACTGCCCCGATACCTGCGGGATGAAGATCACCGTGCAGGATGGGCGCGCCGTCAAGATTCAGGGCGACCCCACCCACCCCGTCACCCGTGGCTTTCTGTGCGGCAAGGTCGGCCAGCACTATCTGGACCTGGTGTACAGCCCGCGCCGCGTTCTCACCCCGCACCGCCGCGTCGGTCCCAAGGGCAGCGGCCAGTTCGCCCCAATCACCTGGGACGAAGCCATCGATGAGATTCGCGACCGGCTCCGCGCCATTTCCGCCGAGTATGGCGCGGAGGCCATCGTCCCCTACTCCTACTCTGGCACATTGGGGCTGCTCAACGAGGGCAGCATGGACCGCCGCTTCTTCCACCGCCTGGGGGCGAGCCAGTTGGAGCGCAGCATCTGCTCTGAGGCGGGCTTTCGCGCCTGGAAGTACACCTACGGCAGCGCGCAGGGGACCGACCCCGAGGCCATCGCCCACTCCAAACTCATCCTCGTGTGGGGCAGTAACCCGGCCACCCCCAGCACCCACCTGATGCCCTTCATCACCGCCGCCCGCAAGAACGGCGCGCGCCTGGTGGTTATCGACCCACGCCAGACCCGCACAGCTCGCCTGGCGGACTGGCATCTGCCCATCCGCCCCGGCACGGATGCCGCCCTGGCCCTGGCGATGATGAACGTCATCATCTGCGAGGGTCTCCACGACCAGGCCTGGCTGGACGAGTACGCCTTCGGCTTCGATGCCCTGACCGAGCGTGTGGGTGAGTGGCCGGTGGAGCGCGCCGCCAAAGTCACCGGCTTGCCGGCTGAGGATATCATGGCCCTGGCGTGCGAGTACGCCACGACGCGGCCGTCAGCTATTCGCCTCAACTACGGCCTGCAACGTCACACCAACGGCGGCATGATGGTGCGCGCCGTGGCATGCCTGCCGGCCGTGGTCGGCGCGTGGCGCGATCTGGGCGGCGGCGCGCTGCTCAGCACATCCGGCGCCTTCCCCATCGACTATGCCACCCTGGCCCGCCACGATCTCAAGCCGACGCCGGAGCCGCGCTGGGTCAACATGAATCAAATCGGCGAGGCGCTCCTCACTGAGACCGCCCCGCCTATCAAAGGCTTGTTCGTCTACGACGCCAACCCGGCCGCCAGCGCGCCCAACTCAGCGCGGGTCATCCAGGGCCTGCTCCGCGACGATCTGTTCACTGTCGTTCACGACCCCTACTTCACCGACACCACCGACTACGCCGACCTGGTACTACCCGCCACGACCCAACTGGAGCACATGGACCTACACAAGGCGTATGGCAACTATTACATCCAGGTGAACCAGCCCGCCATCGCCCCCCTCGGCGAGTCGGTATCCAACGTTGACCTGTTCCGCCGTTTGGCGAGAGCGATGGGCTTCAACGAGGTGTGTTTCGATGACAGCGTCGAAGACATGATCGACCAGGCCCTCGCCGTGGACCACCCGCACCTTCAGGGCATCACCCGCCAGGCCTTGCTCGACAATGGCTGGGCGCGTCTCTCCCTACCACAGCTAGAGCTTGCAGCGGCGAGCATGGCGCATAGCGCGCTGTCCTTGTCAATCTCTAGTCTCCAGTCTCCAATCTCCAATCTCTACGTCCCCTTCGCCTACGGCGGCTTCCCCACGCCGAGCGGCAAGGTAGAACTCTACTCGACGGCTATGCTTGCCGACGGGCTGGACCCGCTGCCCCGCCACGACCCGCTGGCCGAGAGTGTCGAGGCCGATCCTGCCCTGGCGGCGCGCTACCCGCTCAGCCTCATCACCCCTAGCGCCCATTTCTTCCTCAATACCTCCTTTTCCCACGTCGATAAGCTGATGGCCAAGCAGGGCGAGCCGTTCATCGAGCTGAACCCCGCCGACGCCGAGGCGCGAGGCATTGCCAATGGCGACTGGTGTCGCGTGTTCAACGACCGGGGGACGTGTCAGCTGCGGGCAAGGGTGGGGGAAGCGGTACGGCCGGGAGTCGCTGCCGCCGAGGCGACGTGGTGGTCGAAGCTCAGCCCCGACGGCAAGGGCATCAACCAGTTGACTTCCGATGCCCTGACCGATATGGGGCGCGGCGCAACCTTCTACACGAACCTTGTCCAGGTAGAGCGACACGAGGGGCCAACAGGCTGAGCGCCGCGTGGGGAATGGAGGCATCACGTTGCACGCGGAGGTTCGCTGCCATGTTGTATGAGACCGGCCAGCTGCCTGGCGCTAGGGGCGTCCAACTCACCTTCGAAGACTGGCGGCCTGATGGCCCCCCACGCGGCGTGATTGTCCTCGTCCACGGCTACGCTGAGCACATCGGCCGCTATAAGCATGTCATCGGCATGCTGACGGCGCGCGACTACGCCGTGTTCACCCAGGACCACCGCGGCCACGGGCGGAGCGGCGGCGAGCGCGCCAATGTCGAGCGCTTCGCCCTGTACGTCGAGGATCTGCGTCCCCTGGTGCGCCGCGCGCGGGAGGCCGCCCCTGATGTGCCCCTGTTCATGTACGGCCACTCCATGGGTGGCCTCATCGCCACCCACTACACCCTGGATTACCCCGGCGACCTGGATGGCCTTATCCTCACCAGCGCCGCCATTCAGATCGGCGACGACGTGTCGCCACTCGTCAAGCGCCTGTCAGGGGTGGTAGCGCGGGTCACACCAGGCCTGACGCTGGTCAAGGGGGCGGAGGGCGTTCTGAGTCGCGATCCGAGTATCGAGGCGGCGACGCGCGTGGACCCGCTGTGCTACAATGGGGGCGTCAAGGCGCGCATGGGCAACGAGCTGCTGACTGCCTCCCTAGCAGCGCAGGCGCGCATGGGTGAGCTACGGCTGCCGTTGCTGGTGATGCACGGCACGGCCGACCGCTACACCAACCCGCAAGGCTCGCGGCGTCTCTACGAGGCGGCCGCCAGCCCTGACAAGACCCTCAAGCTGTGGCCCGACAACTACCATGAACTCCACAACGACCTTGACCGCGCCGACGTGATGGCTACGCTGCTGGCCTGGCTCGACACCCATACGGCGACCACCGACCACCGACCACCGACGACAAACCTGACGGGCGACGCAGTGGTGTGACAGAAGACGCGAAGAGAAGAAGACAAGGTCTCTCTGCATCTTTGTGCTTCTCGTGGGCGGCGAGACGCCACTGGAACTTGACGCGACGGCGGAGCGTGCCTATGCTAGCGCCATGCGAGACGACGATATCCACGACGTCCTGACAGCGGTGCGCGCCGCGATGCCGGCCTGGGAAACGCCCCTGGTTGACGCGATGGCGGCGCGGGGCACGACGCCTTACCGCGTCCTCATCGCTACCATTCTCAGCCTGCGCACCCAGGACAGGACGACCGCCCAGGCAACGCCGCGCCTGTTCGCCCTGGCCGACACACCCGAGGCTATGTTGACCCTGGCGGCCGACGACATCGCGGCGGCCATCTATCCCGTCGGCTTCTACCGCACCAAAGCGCAGACCATCCTTGATATCAGCCGCATCCTGGTCGACAAGTACGGTGGGGCCGTGCCCGACGACCTGGATACCCTGCTGACCCTGCCCGGCGTGGGTCGCAAGACGGCCAACCTGGTTATCACGGCGGGCTACCACAAGCCTGGCATCTGCGTCGACACCCACGTCCATCGTATCAGTAACCGCCTGGGCTACGTAGTGACCAGGACACCCGACGAGACCGAGATGGCGCTGCGGGCCAAGCTCCCACCTCAGTATTGGAGCGAGATCAACACCCTGTTCGTCGCCCTCGGCCAGAACATCTGCCACCCGACGTCGCCGCGCTGCTCGGTGTGCCCCGCGCGCCAATGGTGCGACCGCGTCGGTGTGACCCGCAGTCGCTAGTCATCCCGCCCCCACAAAGGACTCCCCATGCCCCTTATGACCGGCGGCCAGGCCGTCGTCGCCGCTCTCAAGCAGGAGGGCGTCGATACTCTGTTTGGCATCAACTCTGTCCACATGCTGCCCATCTACGATGCCCTGTACGACGAGCCGTCGCTACGCCTCATCGTACCCCGCCACGAGATGGCGGGGGGCTTCATGGCCGACGCCTACAGCCGCGTGTCGGGCAGGGTGGGTGTGTACCTGACCAGCACCGGCCCCGGCGCGGCCAACAGCGCGGGGGCCGTTCTCGAAAGCTGGATGGGCAGCGCTCGCACCCTGCAACTAACCGGCCAGGTCGATACCCCGTATCTCGACCAGGGGCGCGGTGTCCTCCATGAAGCCCCCGACCAGCCCGGCATGTTCGCCGCGCTGGGGGCGCGCACGGCCCGCGTCACCACGCCGGCCGCTGCGCCCGCTGCCTTGCACGAGGCGTTGTGTGTCCTGCGCAGCCAGCGGCCGCGCCCCTACGTGATCGAAATGCCCATCGATGTACAGTACCAGACCGCTGACGTGGACCTGGGTCAGCCTCTCGCACCCGTGCTGCCCGCCCCGTCGCTTGCTGATGTGGACCGAGCCGCCGCGCTCCTGCTGGCCGCGCAGCGGCCGGTGGTGTGGGTGGGTGGCGGCGTCAATGCTAGCGGGGCGCACGCCGAGTTGCAGCGAGTGGCCGAGGCGCTGGGCGCGCCGGTGTTCATGACCCGTGGCGGGCGCGGGGCGCTGCCCGACGACCACCCGCTGGCCGTCGGTAACTACTTCAGCGAGGAGGCGGGCCGCGCCTTCCTGGAGAGGGCCGATGCTATATTGGCGGTGGGGACGCGCTTCTCCGGTAGCCCAACCGGCAACTGGAGCCTGCGCCTGCCGCCGACGCTCATCCGCGTCGATATCGACGCGGATGAGGTCGGCCACAACTACCCACCCGCGCTGAGCATCGCCGCCGACGCGCGGCTGACCCTGGCCGCGCTGGCCGAGCGGCTGGAAGGGGAACAGGCGACGGTTGGCCCTGACTACGCATCGGAAGTCTCGAACTTGCGGGAGACGCTGCGGGCGGCGATTCGCGCCCGCGTTCCGCGCATCGCCGCCCTTGTGGACGCCATCGCGGCGGCCATGCCCCGCGAGGCCGTCGTCGTCACTGACGCGACGCTGCCCGCCTATACGGGTGGCAACCAGTATCTGCCGGTGCGGGCCGAGCGCGGCTTCGTGACAGCCCACAGCGTCGCCATCGGCGCAGGGCTACCCTTCGCCCTGGGCGCGCAGGCCGCCGTCCCCGACCGACCTGTGGTGTGCATCGTGGGCGACGGCGGCTTCATGCTCCACGCCACGGAGTTAGCGACAGCCGTTGAGGCAGGGCTACCGGTCGTCGTGTGCCTGTTCAACAACGGCGGCTATGGCATCCTGCGCCGCTTCCAGCGCCAGCGTTTCGGCAACCGCCTCATCGGCGTCAACCTGCACACCCCGGATATGGTCGCGCTGGCGGGGGCCTTCGGCGCGCACGCCGAGCGGGTGGATACACCCGACGCGCTGCGAGCCGCCGTGGCGCGGGCTATTGGGCGCCGCCAAGTCAGCCTGATCGACATTCAAGCCCCCTTCGAGGAGTGACCCTGTATGGATGGCGTCTACACCGAGACTGTGACCGTCCAGGCCCGCGACTGTGACTCGCTACGCCACGTGAACAACGCCATCTACATCGACTACCTGCACGAGGCGACGCTGCGCGCCCACGGCGTCAGCCGCGAGATGGCGGCCGACGCCGTGATGACCGCCCTCTCGGCCGAGTACAAGGCCGCCGCCCGCTACGGCGACAGGCTGGCGATTACCACCTGGGTCACCGAGGCCGCCGAGGGCCGTGTTAGTCGCTACTACGAGATCGACCGCGCTGAAGACGGCCGCCGCGTCCTGGCGGCGCGGGCGACGTGGCGCATTCCCGGCGAGCCGCCGCCCCTTGTCGCCAATCGGCCTGTCCCCCTCAAGCCCTTCGTACCGCCCCACGAGGCGGCGGCGGCGGCGTTCGTGTGGCGGCATCGCATCCGCCGTTACCAGTTGGACATGCGCGGCGTGGCGAGCGTGACAGCGTATCTCAACTGGCTGGAGGAGGCGACCTTTCGCGCGGCGGGCGCGGCGGGCTGGCCCACGGGCCGCATGTGGCATGAGAACCTGATCATCCTCCAGTACCGCCGCGATAGTGAGTTTTTCGCCGACGCGGGCCTGGGCGACGCCATCGAGATCGAGAGTCGCTACGTGTACCACGCAAGGCTGCGTGGGACGTGGCGGCATGATATCTATCGGTTGGAGGAGGCAGGGGAGCGCAGGCTATTGATGCGCGACTACTCGACGGGGGCATTTCTCGATCGCGACTTGCACCCGCGCACGGGCATCGCTGAGATAGCTGAGGCCCTGCGCGGCGGTCCCCTGGACGGCCAACCCACGCAAGAGGCGTAGGAGAAGGGGATAGGGGATAGGGGACAGGGGCCAGCTAGAGCCCCCCTTTGACCTCTGACTACTCCACCGTCTCCAGCACCCGCGTCAGCACCCGGATGGCGCGCAGGTACTCGTCGATGGCGACATGCTCATTGGGAGTGTGATCCAGGCTGGAATCGCCGGGGCCGTAGGCGACGACGGGCGCATTCCACACCGGCCCGACTACGTTCATGTCCGACGTGCCCGTCTTGACCTTGAAGGCGGGCGTTCCACCCTCGCCGCGAATGGCTCGCAGGAAGCCCCGCGCGAGGGCGTTATTCTTGTCGGCGCGATAGGCTGTCTCGTGGCCGCTGAACTCCACCTCGGCGTCGCCTGCCAGGGTGGTCAGGGCGGTAACCGCCTCGTCGGGCGATAGACCGACCGGCAGCCGCACGCCGATGAGCATCTCGGCCGCCTCGCTCAGGCCGTCGTTGGTGGTGTGGATGTCGCGCAGCGATGGCGTTACCTGATCTGTGACCCGCTCGTGGCCCACGTTGTACGCGGCAGCCCAGGCGGCGACGCGATTCCAGTAGGCGACGGCCACCTCTGGCGCGCCGATAGCCTGACCCGCCGTGTGGGCGACAGGCTGCGCCAGGCGGTAGCGCGCCAACACTCGCCCTTTGTAGCCCAGCGTGATGCGGTCCCAGCGGCTCGGCTCACCGATGACGCACATCGCCGGGTGATACTGGGTCGCGGCGTAGCGTGCGCCTTTGGATGTGGCGTACTCTTCTTCGACCGCCCCGATCACCACCACCTGCCAGCCGTCGGGGATGCGGGCGCGGACCGTAGCAGCGACGAAGGTCGCCAGCGGCCCCTTGGCGTCCACGCTGCCACGCCCATAGAGCGCGCCGTCCTCGCACCGCACCGGAACTACGCCCCCCACCGTGTCGATATGGCCCAGCAGCACGATCTGGCGCGAGCCGCCGCCCGTCATGCCAACGGCATTGCCCGCCTCGTCTGCATGGGCGTCCAGGCCCAGGTCGCGCATCCGCTCGACCAGCCACGTCACGGCGGCGTGTTCCTGGGTGGACAGGCTCTGGATGCGGACGAGACCTTCAAGCAGGTCAACGGCTGCGCCGTCGGTGAGGGTCATCAGCGGCTCTCAAGAGGATGGGACACGGACGAACACAGACGACACGGAGGATCGGAGGTTATCAGCCGCCGTGGGGTTCGTGGTCGTGCGTGTCCCATCCGATAGGCTTCAGCGCATCAGGCGCTCTTGCAGGCGGGCCTTGACGCGATCGGTCAACTCGGCGGGGGAGATGCCCAATACACGGGGCACAAGCTCGTCCATGCTACTGCGCTGCAAGTCGCGGAAGCGGCCGGGCGCGACTGACACGCCCTCCCCGGCCGCCTCGCGCACGCGGTCCATGTTCACGTCGGCAAAGGCGCGGTACAGGTCGAGGAGCTTCTCTTGCCCGAACTGCTCGACGATGGTCTCAGCGACGAAGGTCGAATAGGCATAGGTAGTCAGGAGCGGTATGGTCGCCTGGTCCAGGGTCTCGATACCCGTCAGGCTGTCCAGATTGATGGCATCGATACCGTACTGACGGGCAAAATCATCCAGGGCCGCGTAATTTGTCTCGTCGGCGAAGAGGCCCGCCGTGCCTTCCACGAGCCAGGTGGGTGTCCACGGGCGCGTCCAGCGGGCCAGCGCCAGGTGAGTCAGCTCGTGCTGGACGGTCTGGTCACGGCGGTTGACGAGGTTGCCATTGCTGAAGGCTGCCTCATTGATGAACAGGGCGCGGCTGGCAACGCGGATGCCGGCCGCGGTCAGCAGATTATCGTAGCGCGCCGAGCCGACGAAACTATGGCCGCTCTGCTGCGTGACCTGGGTAAACAGGTCGCGGTCGTCCACGATGACCATAATGTTCAGGGCATCAACCAGGTCGCCGAGGCGCGCTGCCAGGACAGCGTAGGCCTTCTCAGCCGCGTTGATGGCCGCCTTGACATCGCGCCCTGCGCGGTGAAAGACGAGGAAGTGGGGGCTGCGGGTGGTAGCCGTCAGGCCGACGGTCCAGAAGGGCGGTCGGTCGGTCTGGATGTTGGCGACGCGCCACGTATCGTGGTCGCGCTCGAAGTCGAGGGTTAGCACGTGGCGGAACCACTCGCTCTCCACGCCCTTGAAGGCGTAGACCAGGGCGACGGGCACGTTGATGAGGCGCATGGGCTGGCCGTCGGTGATAACCACCTGCTCCGACGTCGGATCGATGGGGAACATCTCCAGCTCGAAGCGACTGAAGGGGATAGTGCGGGCGAACGCCAGTGGGTCGGTCACGTCGCGGAAAAACTCGCGAGCCGCCGGCGTGGTGACACTGGTGAAGGCGACTCTGTCCTGGCCAACGATGGCCTGCTGAAGGCGGGTCAGCGCCTCGCGCGCGCCGAGGAGTGCGCCGCTGGCCGGGTTAGGCGTCGGTGTGGGCAGGGTCGCGCCATCGTCGGCAATGGCCCGCGCCGACCCCGCCTTGAGATCGATCTGGACAGGCGGGAAGCCCGGCAGCCGCAGCGTCGCCGTCTCATTCTGTGGGCGGCGGAAAACCAGCGTGCCGCGATTGCCGGTCCCGGCATTCCAGCGGCCGCCGGGTGCAATATCGGAGGCCAGGCTGGCTGTCACGTCGGTTGGCTGTTGGGGCGCGCCGTCGGCCACCAGGATAGCGTCAGCGCCGCTAGACCCGGTCGGCCCCTGCAAGTCCCGCGCGCCCGCATTGACGAACTCGATGGACAGGGACAAGGCATCACCGTTGAGACGCGCCTCGTCCAGGCGCAACACGATGGGCACGCGGCGGGCGGCAACGCTGAAGTCGAAGAGCACCTGGCGTGGGGGGGGCGTCGCCGTGACCGTGGGGGCGGGTGTGGCGGTTGGGGTGGGCAGCGAGGTGAGGTTTATCGTCGGGGCGGATGGAGGCGCGGCGACAGATGAGGCGGCCGGCGTGCAGCCGATGAGGGCCACGCCGAGGCTGGCCGCCAGGGCTGCGCCACGCCACCAGTGGCTACTCACCACTGGCCTCCAACTCGATGGTACGCGCCACACCAATCTCCGCGCCGCGCATCAGGATCAGGCCGGCCCAGAAGGCGGCGCAGACGAGCGCGATGCTGGCCACCCAGGCGCACACGACACGCACGCCGTAGACGGGCGCGGCCCAGCCGACAAACGCCGTCGAGAGCGCCATCGCCAGCGTGACCAGAGCATTGTCGAGGCTAAACACTCGGCCGCGCAGGCGGTCGGGCACAATCTGCTGTAGCATGGTGGAACTCGTTACCCAGGCCGCCCCGCTGCCCGTGTGGGCGAAGAACACCATGACCGCCGCCTGGGACAGATTCTGAGCCTGGCTAAAACCCAGGTAGCCCAGGCCGCTCGTCAGATAGCCGACGCTGACCGACCAGCGCAGGCGAGCCACACTCGCCCCCACCAGCAGACTGGCGAGCCACGGCCCCAGCAGCACGCCGAAGCCGCGCGCCGCATACAGCCAGCCAATCCCGTCGTCACCCCGGTGGAATACCTGGGTGGCGAAGAGACTCAGCATCAGTACCGTACCGGCCCCCAGCCCCCAGCCGAACTTGACGAAGATGAAGGCCGCGACCGCGAGATTGTGGCGCGCATAATCCAACCCGCCCCACATCGCTTTCCAACCCAGCGACACCCGCGCCAGACCGTGGGTCACCGCCTCCGCGAAGGGGGCGTGAATGGCCCAGATGAGAAGCGCCGACACCAGGAACGACAGCGAGTTGATGACGAAAGCGGCGTCGCGGCCCAGGTAGGCCGATACCAACCCGCCCAACGCCGCGCCAACCGCCAGCATCGCACCCCACGTTACCTCCGACAGGGCATTCGCCGGCAGCAGCTCACGCGGCGTAACCAGGTTCGGGATGGCCGCCCGTTGCGCAGGGCCGAAGAACGCCGTTACCGAGCGCAGCGCGGCGGTGATGACGTAGATGAGCCAGATTTGGTCCGCGCTACGCACCAGCAGGAAGCCCAGGGCCAGGACCATGCGCAGCAAGTCCGATACCACCATGACTCGCTTGCGGTCGTAGCGGTCGGCCCACATCCCCGCGACGGGGCTGAGCAGGACGCCGGGAATCTGCGCAGCGATGATGAACCCGCCTGCTGCCGCTGGCGATCCAGTCAGCTGCAGAATCAGCCCCAGCACCGCCACGTCGTTGAACCAGTCGCCGGCGTTGCTCGTCAATTGGGCCAACCACAGCTTACGGAAGTTGGCGTTGCCGCGCAGGACATCCCAGTAGGAGACACGGTCGCTCAAGGCCAGTGATTCCTGGTAGTGTGCGATTGCAATACCACATTCTAGGGTGAGCAGGCGGCGGTGTCAAAAAAGGGCGCGCTCCCCCCGCCTTCAACCTTGAGGGGATGCCGCCCTATCCCCGCGATCCCTTGTCCTGGCAGTAGGCGTACAAGGCGTCGAAGACGGGCGATTGGCGCGCCAGGGATTCTTCATCCGGCACATCGAGGAGAAAGAAGCCGTGGCTGACCGCCCACAGGCCATCGGCCTCCGGCGCGCGCGTCTCTCGGTCGGCCCTGTCCGCGCCGCGCACAATCTTCGCCAGCATCCGCAAGGCGGGGTCATCCAGGCCATACTTGTCGAGGATGGCGTCGAAGCCTGTGCGCCCGCCGCGCTTGCCCAGTTCGGCCTCGGCGATGTGGAAGGGGATGGCTCCCTCCGCCTCTGCCCGCGCCATGACCTCCGCCGCTGGCACGTACAGGAACTCGGCCTGCGGGTCCACGAAGCGCCGAATCAGCCATACCGACGCGGTGCGATCGATGCGCAGCCGCTCGCGAGTAATCCATTTCACGGTTTGTACCCTCCTTGTGCTATCATTGAAGCATATCCCTGATCCGTCGCCGGAGGCCGCATGTCGCGCGAGGCCACCATCCTTGCTCTCGTGAATGAGGGGCGCACGCCGGGCGAGATCGCCCGCCGTCTCAATCAGCCTTTGCCCGATATCTTCAGCGTAATTGACCAGCTGATTGGCCTTGGCCGCCTTCGTTGCGTGGATGTACTGCTGACCGTGCCTCGCGAGCACCGCCGGCGGGTGCTGACGGCGCTGCTCCAGGAGCCGGAAAAGCCGCCGCCAGCCGACCTCTACCGCCTCATGGCCGCCGATGGCGACGCGGTTCTGCTGGAAGACATCGAGGTCTTCGTGCGCTACGGTGACGCCGGGCGGCTGCTGGGTGAGGTGTACGAGCATCTGCGCGACATTGAAGTCGGCCTGCACCGGCTGATTCGTGAGGCGTTTATCAAGGAATTTGGCGACGGCGAGTTGGGCTGGTGGCGGCAGGGCATTCCGCGTGACGTGCGCATCAAGACCCAGTCGCGGCGCGAGGAGGACGATGCGCCGCAGCCGTCCGAGCCATACGGCTACACCGATCTCATTGACCTGCGCCTGATTCTCGACCGCCAGTGGAAGATTCTCGCACCCTACCTACCCCCACGGGTGCGTGGTGACCGCCGTCTCCTGCTGGACGAGCTACTGCGCCTGAACCATCTGCGCCGCATCATTATGCACCCGGTGCGCGGTAGCCTGCCGACCGAGGATGACCTGGACTTCCTACACCATATGCGCAAGCGTCTTGGCATCGCCGAGACGCACCTGTGAAGGAGATGATGATGCAGTGTCCGAAAGACGGCGCGACCCTCGTAACTCGCAATCACCTGGGTATCGAGGTGGACGCCTGCCCCACATGCAACGGCATGTGGCTCGACCAGTACGAGCTAGACCAGCTGGAAGACCAGGCCTACGACCAGGATGCGTGGAAGGGAAGCCTGATGCTCGACAGCTCCCCCACCGAGTACAAGTGCCCCCACTGCGGCAACCCGCTGCGAGTGTTCCGCTATCGCATGTATCACAGCCTGGAAATCGATTATTGTGACCAGGGTCACGGCTTCTGGCTCGATGAGAACGAGGAGCAGCGCGTGCTACAGCTCATGGAGACGCGCAGGGGCGACATCGACCGCAAGCTGGAAGCCGAGGACTCCTGGGCAGGATTCCTCAAGAAGTTTCGCTCCCGCTCCTTTGGGAGATGAAGGTTGCGTAGGGGCAGGTAAGGGCAGGGAGACCCTGCCCCTACGTCTTGCAACCTCTAGCCGATAGACACCGGCTGCCCT
>CAZJJF010000011.1:0-23432 GCA_964546245.1 uncultured Anaerolineales bacterium | reverse complement strand
GACGCGAACACCGACTATCATCGTCTCTGTACGCGATTCAGATCAGGATAAGGTAGGCGCGCTGGACGCCGGCATTCCAGACACGGAGCGAGGCGCGGGTGATGTCAGGGCCGATGCCGTCGCCCTCGAAGTAGCCGATGATGGGATTGTCGGGCACGAGCAGTTGGTCATTCTCGTAGCGAATCTTGGCGCCGCCCTCGGGCAGCTTGACGTGCTGGTAGGCCATGCGGGTCGGGGTCCTTTCTACACGGGTCGATACTGGCTTAGCGGGCAGTGTCGGTCAGGAGGGGGCGGCCCAGGTCGTGGGCGACGCGCTCACGCACCATCGGGTCGGCGATGTCGAGAATCTGGCCGCTCAGGTCGCGGGCGTGGCTGGTACACAGCCAGAAGATGAGCTCGGCCGGCTCGCGAGGGTCGCGCAGGTGGCCCTCGGCGTGGCGGCGGCGGAAGCCCTCGGCGCCGGGAAACTGCTCGTCGGACGCGCCCCGAATCTCGGTCTGCATGCGTGTATCGGTAGCGCCAGGATAGACGGCATTGACCCGCACGCCGTGAGGGAGGACCTCGGCGGCCAGGACGCGGCTGAAGTGGTCGAGGCCCGCCTTGGCCGCGCTGTAGGCCGACCAGCCAGGCACGACGCTGCGCGCGGCGCCGCTTGACACGTTGATGATGCGCCCGCCGCCCTCCTCGATCATCAGGGGCAGCACGGCGTGGGTCACGCGGAAGGCGCCGACGAGGTTGACGTGGATGTTGTAGGCCCACTCCTCGGCGTCCACGTCCCAGGCCATGCCCATCGGGCCGAGGGTGCCGGCGTTGTTGATCAGAATATCCACCGAGCCGCACTCATCGACCACACGCTCTACCAGGCCGCGCACATCCTCCGGGTTGGCGACGTCGCAGGCCAGACTCAGGGCGGCGGCGCCCCGTAGCCGCAGGTCTTCGGCGGCGGCGTGGACCTCGGCCGCGCTGCGCGCCGCCAGGACCACGGTCGCGCCGTGGGCCGCCAGTTCGTCGGCGACGGCACGGCCGATGCCGCGGCCGCCGCCGGTGATGAGCGCTGTCTGTCCAGCCAAAGTATGGGGCATAAGGTATCCTGCGCTCGCGCCGTTGCGTTGGTCGTTGGTCCCTTCGTTGCACTCAGGGCAAGCTCTTCGTGCTCGGTCGTTACGCCGCGGCCCGCTCGACGGTGGGCAGGGCCTGGGGCGCCTCGGTCAGGCGGCCCTCGGCGCTCAGGACACTGGTCAGGGAGGCGATGGCGACTTCGAGCATGCCCGCGTCCGGCGGTCGGGTGGTGAGCCGCTGCAGGGCCAGGCTGGGCGTGATGAGCAGCCGGATTAGGGCATTCGTCTGGTAGCGTTTGGCGCTGAAGCGGATGAACTCGTAGGAGATGCCGGCGATGACGGGAATGAGCACGATACGGGCCGCGATGCTCCACAGCAGGTTGGGCCGCCCGATAAAGCTGAAGACGAAGATGGACACGACCATGACGATGAGCAGGAAGCCCGTGCCGCAGCGTGGGTGAAGCAGGCTGAAGCGGGCGACGGAGGGCGGGGTCAGCTCCGCCCCGGCCTCGTAGGCGTGGATGGTCATGTGCTCGGCGCCGTGGTAGGCGAAGACGCGCTGGATGTCGGGCAGCTGGCCGATGGCGATGATGTACGCCAGGAACAGGGCCAGCCTCAGCACACCCTCGATGATGTGGCTGACGAAAGTGGACGGCACATAGCTGTCGGCGGCGCGCGCCACCAGGAAGGGCAGGATGAAAAAGATGCCGATGCCGAAGATGCCTGCCACGGCCACCGTGCCCCAGGCAACCGGGCCGTGGAAGGAGACATCGGTCTCGTCCTCAATCGCCACATTGGCTGACCACATCAGGGAGCGCATCCCCAGACCCAGGGCGTCCCACAGCAGGGCCAGGCCGCGGATGAAGGGCAGCTTGCCCCAGGCGCTGGTGTAAATAGGCGCGGTCAGAGGCTCGTCGTGGATGATGATGTCGCCGCGTGGGTTGCGCACGGCGACGGCGGCGTGGCTGGCCCCGCGCATCATCACGCCTTCGATGACCGCCTGGCCGCCGTAGTTGAACTCTGCCAAGATGAGAATCCTTTTCGGGTAAGCGTTGACTAGCGTGACTGGCATTATACTCGCACACGGCGCGGGGGGCAACCAGAGCGCATGGGCTAAGGCGCGGCTCCGACGGCGGGCAGGTGCACGTGGTAGGGGCCGTCAGGGTAGGGTGTGGCGGTGGGGCGCGGGGTGGCCGTGCCGGTGGGGCTGGCGGTGGCCGGGGGGGCGGGAAGGGTTGCCCCACCGCCACACACCACCAGGCTGGCATCGTCGACGCGCAGGTAGGCGTTGCCGCCCGTACCGGCCACGTTGTCGACCTGGAAGTGGAGCGTCACGGGCTGTCCGCGCAGGGCGGCCACGCCGCTGGTCACGGGTAGGCGCACCTCAAGGTAGGCGTTGCTGTCCACGACCAGGGGGGCGTCGGCCAGGGTCGCCCCATCCGGGCCGAGCAGGCGGGCGATGAAGCGGTCGGCGGGGTCCGCGCCGCCGGTGTGACCGCTGAAGGCCCAGAAAATCATCACCAACTGGGTGGCGTCGGCGGGCAGGGTGACGCTCTGGCGGCCCATTGCGGTGTCACCGCTGGTCGCCTGCACTGTGTCGCCACTTTGCAGGCCCAGGAACAGGGCCGTACCGCTGCGCCCGCCGTAGCCGCTGATGAGGGCGCGGCGACCGGCCAGGGTCCAGCCATCGGCGCTGGCGAAGCTGCCGTTGGTCAGGCTATCGACACAGCTGGCGGGCAGCGGCGTGGTGGTGGGCAGCGGCAAGGTTGGCGTCACAGTCGATAGCGGCAAGGTTGGCGTCGCGGTGCGCGTGGGGGTAGGCGTGGGTGGCGCGGGCTGGGTCGCGGTGGGGGTGGGTGTCGCCTGGTCCGCCAGGTCGCGGGCGCGGGCGACGGCCTGCGCGGCGTCGATGCGGCCATAGCCCATGTACCTGTCCCAGCCAGGCGTGTCCTCCCCGGCGCGGCCGACACCGTCTACGGCGGTCTGGTGCAGCACCTGGCGGATTTGCTCGTTGGACAGGCTAGGGGCGGCAGACCAGAGGAGGCCCGCCAGACCCGCCACCAGGGGCGTGGCCATGCTCGTGCCAGAGGCGGTGGCGTAGCTGTTGTTGAGGACGGTACTATAGATGACATTGCCCGGCGCCACGACGTCGATACCGTTGCCGTAGCAACTGCCGCCGCCCCAGTCGAAGGGGCTGGCGCGGCGGTCGCTGCTGTCGGTAGCGCCGACAGCGATGACGTTGGTGTAAGCCGCCGGAACCCAGCGCGTGGCGTCGTTGCTATTCATCATCGCGACGGCCAGAACCGCGCCCAGGCCGTGGGCGTAGCTGACGGCGGCGCGCAGGTCGGCATCGTCGCTGTCGGTCCCGCCCAGGCTCAGGTTGAGAATACGCGCCCCGTTCTGCGCCGCGTAGTAGATGCCGCGCGACCAGTCACTGTAATAGCCCCGGTTCTGGCTGTCGAGAACCTTGACCGTCATCAGCCGCGCGCCCCGGTCGAGGCCCGCCACGCCGAGGCCGGTGTTGGCCGTCGCGCCGATGATGCCTGCTACGTGCGTCCCGTGCCAGTGATCGCCGTTGGGGTCGTTGTCACCGTTGACGAAGTCCCAGCCCCAGTCGTCGTCGATGAAGCCGTTGCCGTCGTCGTCGATGCCGTTGCCGGCGATCTCGCGGCTGTTGCGCCACAGCTGGTCCGCCAGGTCGGAGTGGGTGCGCCAGATGCCGGTGTCGATGACAGCGATGACCGGGTCGGCGCTGCCCGTGGCGATGTCCCACGCGCCCAGGGCGTTCACCCTCGTCATATGCCACTGCTGCGGCCAGCCGGGGTCGTTGGGCGTCGCGGTTAGCTCGCCGCCGCCGATGCCCACGCCGTCCGGGGCAGCCGACTCGACGTCGGGACTGGCCTGATAAACGGCCAGGGCGACGACCGGGTCGGCGCCTGTCTTGACCAGCAACATGCGGTCCATACCGAGGGCGACGAAGCGGGCCAGGGCAGCGGGGTCGGTGGGCGGGGGCCAGAAGATTGGCTCCATCTGCGCGCCAAGCCGGGCATTGGTGGCGGCCAGGGTCGAGCCGGGCGCAGCTGCCTTGCCGTTGAGCGGCGCGCGCAGGGTAACGACGAGGCGGGTGGTGGCGGCCTGGCCAGCCGGGGCAGGGTCCGTGGGGGCGGCGGCGGTGGCGGAGTCGGCGGCGATGATGGTAAGGGCGACAAGAGTCAGCAGCGCGGCGACAATACCGAGACCTTTGGGCATGATGGCGGTTCCAGCGGCAGGCGAGACGGTGAGGGCATGCACAGACCAAGACGCCGGCGGGCGGGCGCGGGATACGCGGGATTACGCCCTCATCGCCGGTCTCTTATCTTCCTGGTCGAGGGCAGGATACCTGGACCGGCGACGGCGAACCACCAGGGAGCAAACTTGACGGGGCGGGGGTTTGGCAGCATGATTTCGCGCGATTGTGCCTACTAACCGCACCCTGGGGTGCGGGTGTCTTTGTGACAAGGAGATACCCGAAATGCGATTTGTCCCCCGCAAGCTATTCCTGACTCGGGGCGTCGGCGTCCACGCCGAGAAGCTCACGAGTTTCGAGATGGCCTTGCGAGACGCGGGCATCGCCCAGTTCAACCTGGTGCGCGTCTCTTCGATTTTTCCGCCGGGCTGCCGAATCATTCCCCGCGAGCAAGGCTTGCAGGCCATCGAGCCGGGCGAGATTGTCTTTGTCGTCCTCGCCGAGAGCGCCAGCAACGAGCCGCGCCGCGTTGTCTCCTCCGCCATCGGCGTGTCGCTGCCCGCCGACCCCTCCATGTACGGCTACCTGTCGGAGCACCACAGTTACGGCCAGACCGAGCAGGAAGCGGGCGACTATGCCGAGGACCTGGCCGCTGGCATGCTGGCGACGGTGCTGGGCGTGCCCTTTGACCTCGACCGCGACTACCTGGAGCGCCGCGAGCAGTATCGCGTCGGCGGTCACATCGTCGATACGACCTCCATCTCCATGTCGGCTGTCAGCGACGAGCAGGGGCGCTGGACCACGGTGATTTGCGCGGCGGTGCTGCTGTAGACTCGTGAAGCGCGAGACGTGCGAACGGTCGCAGTTGCTCACGCTTCACGTTCCGCGCCTCAGCACAAGGAGCCAACTTTGAGCTACGGTAGAAAGCTCGACCCGAAAATCATCGGCCGGCAGACATCGGTGGTCGAACTGGTCGACGACTTCTTCTTCGCCTACAATGGCGCGCGGTTGCGCGAGGCGGCCCATATCCTGGTCGAGAAGATTCTGGAGCCGGATGTGACCGTCGGCCTGACCCTATCGGGGGCCATTACCCCGACCGGCCTGGGCACGGCGGGGCTGGTTCCCCTCATCCGCGCGGGCTTCATCGACTGGATTATCTCGACAGGCGCCAACCTGTACCATGACATGCACCGTAGCCTGGGCTTCGATCTGTACCAGACCACACCCTTCACCGATGACCTCCAGCTGCGCGACGACAACATTATTCGCATCTACGACATCGTGTTCGACCAGGAGGTGCTGCTGAAGTCCGACGCCTTCCTGCGGCGCTGCCTCCTGGGGCCGGAGTTCCAGCGGGCCATGTCCACCGCCGAGTTGCACTTCGAGCTAGGCAAATACACTCAGGCGCGCGAGGCGGCGCTGGGTACGCCCTACGTGTCGCTGCTGACGGCGGCCCACGCGGCGGGCGTGCCGCTGTACACGTCCAGTCCGGGCGACTCGACCATCGGCATGAATGTGGCGGCGCTGGCGATGGCGGGCAACAAGCTTGCCTTCGACGTGGAACGCGACGTCAATGAGACGACGGCCATCGTCTACGATGCCAAGCGGCGCGGCGGCAAGAGCGCGGTGATTATCCTCGGCGGCGGCAGCCCGAAGAACTTCATCCTTCAGACCGAGCCGCAGATTCAGGAGGTCATGGGTATTCCGGAGAAGGGTCACGACTACTTCATCCAGATGACCGACGCCCGGCCCGACACGGGCGGTCTGTCGGGGGCGACACCCTCCGAGGCCATGACGTGGGGCAAGATCGACCCCGAACAGCTGCCCGACTCGGTGGTTGCCTACGTAGACTCGACGGTCGCTTTCCCGATCCTGACCGCCTACGCCCTGGCGAAGCGCGAGCCGCGCCCCCTCAAGCGCCTGTACGACCGCCGCGGCCAACTCCTGGCTGACTTGCAGGCCGCCTACCTCCAGTATCGACCCTCGGACGACGAGGACGACACATGAGCTACAGCTATCGGCCAGCCGAGAACTTCCTGGGCCTGCCGGCCGAGGACAGCCGCTTCGAGGATGCGGGCGTCGTCATCTTGCCGCTGCCCTACGAGGGCACGGTCAGCTACGGCCACGGCGCGGCCCATGGCCCGGCGGCCATGCTGCGCGCCTCGACCCAGGTGGAGCTGTACGACCGCGAGTTCGGCGGCGAGCCGGTGCTGGACTACGGCGTCCACAGCATGCCTATGCTGGAGCCGGACCGGAGCGGCCCCCAGGCGACCATCGACGCCATCGAGGCGGCAGTAGCCGACCTGGCGGCGACGGGCAGGCTGGTAGTGGCGCTCGGCGGCGAGCACTCGGTGTCAGTCGGGGTGGGGCGTGGGTTACGCCGCGCGCTGGGCGACTTTGTGGTGGTTCAGATCGACGCCCACAGCGATCTGCGCGACGTGTACGAGGGTACATCCCTGTCCCACGCCTGTGTTGCCCGCCGCCTGGCCGAGTTCGCGCCTATCGTGCAACTGGGCATCCGCTCCATCTGCCAGGAGGAGGCCGACTACATCGCCACCCACCCGGATCGGGTGACGGTGTTTTTTGCCGATGACATCCATGCTGGCGGCGGCGCCCACCTGGCCGCCCTCGCCGACCGGGTACGCGGGCAGCGGGTGTACCTGACCCTGGACGTGGATGGCCTTGACCCGTCGATTATGCCCGCCACGGGCACGCCGGAGCCGGGCGGCCTGTCGTGGCTACAAACGCTAGACATCCTGCGCGTGGTGGCGGCCAACGCCGAAGTCATTGGCTGCGACGTGGTGGAACTTGCGCCTATCCCGGGCTACCACGCCCCCGACTTCATCGCCGCCAAACTGGTGTATAAGCTAATGAACCTGGTGATGAAGGGGAGAGCTTAGGGATTGGGGAGTGGAGATTGGATGGTTCCATTGGCCTGCGGCCTCACCTGTTGGGACCGGTCGAGGCAGGCTCTTCCAACCTTCAACCTTCAACCTGCCAACTTTCAACCCTTCTCATGGACACGGGGCCAGCGTCACCACCTGATTGACCGTCTCCCTGGCCAGAACCTGCTCGGTGGTGTCGAAGGCGACGCCGGTGGGCGTGAAGGGTACGTCCACCTGGCTGCGCCCGCCGTTCCGCAGCGGTAGCCGCATCGTCTGCGTCACTCCTTCCCCCTGGACGACTATCTCCACCTCGCCTGGCGAGGGCGGGCCATCTACCCCACACAGCTGCGCCTCTACCCGCGTGTGGCCATCCGCCGCTCGCACCGTCCAGGTGACGTCGAGGGTTGGCAGGTCGCGGCGGTCGAGCCAGTAGTCAAACAGCGGACGCATGCCCTGCCCCGCCACCTCACTGATGACCGTCTCGAACTCGGCGCGGCTGGCGGCGCGACCCTCGTAGCGCTCCAGGTACGTGCGCAGCGCGCGATAGAAGGTCGCGTCGCCCAGCTGGCGGCGCAGCATGTGGGCCAGCCACGCCCCCTTGATGTACGAGTCGCTGGCGAATAGTCGCTCGGCGGGCGGGTCGCCCAGCGGATAGTCAGTGGGTCGCTCGACCATCGCCCGCTCCCAATCGTTCAGGGTGCGCTCGATGGCCGCTTCATCGCCGTCGCGGCGCTCCCATAGCAGTGTCAGGTAGGTGGCGAAGCCCTCGTTGCGCCAGATGTCGGCCCACGAGGCCAGGCTTACCGAGTTCCCCAACCATTGGTGAACCAGCTCGTGAACCAGGGTGTTCTCGTTAAGCATCTTCTCGCTGAGCAAGACGTTAGACTGGGTCTCAAGCGACGCGCCTGGCAGACCGACCACGGTGTAGCCAAATTGGGCGAAGGGGTAGGGTCCCAGGCGTTGCGCGAACCAGTCCAGGGCGGGGCCGCTGACTGCCAGCAGTGGCGCCAGCTCGTCGCGACGGCCGACAGGGACGTAGTGGCGTAGCGGCACGCCCTGGGGCGACTGGCCCTCGATAACCGCGTAGGGGGCGGCCATGACGTTCGCCAGATAGGGGGCCATAGGCGCGTCCATCTCCCACACCGACCGTATGCCGTCGCGGGTGGCGTGGGTCTCGCGCAGCGTCCCTGTAGCCGACGCCACCAGGGGCTGGGGGACGGTGACGTCGAAACGAAAGGTGGCCTTGTCGTGGGGGGTGTCGTTGGCGGGGAACCAGGCGCGCGCGCCATCCGGCTCGCCCATGACGAACAGGCTGCCATCCTCGCGAACCTGCATGCCAACCTCGGCGAAGTTGACGTAACGACTGAGGATGGGGCGCATTGGCCCCTCGTAGTCGATCGCGATCCTGAACGTCGCGCCCTTCGTCAGCGGGTGCGGCAGACTCACCACCAGCTTGTTGTCCTGATACTGCCAGCCTGCCGCCTGATCCGCCACCATCACGCCGGCGATGTGCATGCCATCGGCGAAATCGAGGCTGATCTGTCCCAGGCGGTCGACCGTGGCCGTCGCCTCGATGCTGGTGCGCCCTTCCAGCCGCCTGGCCGCCGGGTCGAGGCGCAGCGCCAGGTCGTAGCGCGCCACGTCGTAGCCGGTGTTGCCCAATTCCGGCGCCTTGACGTCGCCCGCCGACCGACCACCCATGACGGCCGGCAGCGGCGCCGGCGTTGCTGTCGGGGCAATGGTTGGCGATGGGGTGGCCGTTGCCGTCGGGACGACCGCCGTGGGGGTAGGGGAGGCGGTCGTCCGCTGACCGTCAATAATCGGCGCTGAGGGGGGAATCGTCATCTGGCACGCCGCCAGGAGTAGGAGCAGCCCAAGCGCCACGAGGCCCAAAGCTCGCATCATCCATCATCTTTCCGAGGGCGGCCCAAGCGACCAGGCACGCTGCGCCGGATGGAAGGTTTGACCCCCCACGCCGCGCCCTTTATACTTGGCGGCATTCCCGCCCGCCCCGCGGCCCAGGAGGACACGTGCCCCCCGACTATGATCCCGACGAAGGCCCCCTCGAACAGGTCTTCTTCGAGGCCGACATTCGCCGCAAGCTCCAGATTGCCAAGGATGTGGCGTGGGCCATCGCCCGTCAGTCGCCCGATGTGCCACCGAGCCAGGCCGACGCCTACCAGCGGGGCTTCGAGAAGGCCATCGAGATCCTGGGCCGCATGTTCCTCGGTCGCGAGGCGAATATCCAGTAGGCCTGACTATGCCACGTCCTCGGGGATGCCCAGGACGTGGCGGCGGAGGAGGTCGAGGGCGTTGTTGGTGGACCAGGCGATGGTCAGGTCAGCCAGGCCGCCAAAGCGCAGGGAGCGGGTCACGGCGCCGTCGGGGGCCACCAGAGCGATGTAGGTACGACCGGGGCTGTCGCCGTAGGGGTCACGGGCGTCCAGGTTGCTGATGACGGCCAGGCCCAGATCCGTCTCGTTGAGGCGGCGCACGTATTCGGCGGCGCGCAGGGCGGTGTCGGGGCTGACCAGTTCGGCCACGTCCCCCGCGTCCCCCACGCGCTGCAGCACGTCGGGCGTCATGGCAACGATGCTCTCCTTGAGCACGCTGGCGTTTTGCTGGCCGGCCGCCGTCGCCAGACGTTGGGCGATGCGCCCGCCGGTGTTGGTCTCCACCAGGCCGAGGGTCAACCCGCGCCCGGCCAGGACTGTTGTAACGACACCCTCCAGGGTTTCGGTATCTGTGCCAAAGATGTACGGGGCGAGGCGCGCGCGGACCTGCTGCTCTACGGCGTCGATGAGGGCAGCGGCTTCACTCTCGCTGGCGGCGCGGGCCGTGATGCGAATGTCGATCTGCCCGGCGTGGGCCGCCAGCCCGACCGTGGGGTTGGTCTGCTCCTCCAGGTCGCCGACAATCTGGTCCACCCGGCTCTCAGTGATGCCCGCCACGCGGATGATGCGGCTGCGGATGGTGTCGGTCAGACCGAGACGCTCGCGCAACAGGGGAATGATGGCGTGCTCCATCATGTACTTTAGCTCGCGGGGCACACCCGGCAGGCAGATGATGTAACAGGTCTTGCCGTCGCGCTCCACCGGCAGGGCAAAGCACGGCGCGGTTCCCACCGGGTTGGGGATGGGAATGCTGCCCTCCGGGGTGTAGGCCTGGCGGCGGTTGTTGTCGGACATGGTAAAGCCGCGCCGCTTGAAGATCTCCGCGATGCTCGCCAGCAGGTCGTCGTTGAGCACCAGCCTGCGCCCCGTCGCCAGGGCCACTGCCTCGCGGGTCTTGTCATCCACCGTGGGACCTAGCCCGCCCGACGTGATGACCACGTCCACGCGGGCAATGGCCTCGGACAGGGCGGCGGCGATGCGGGCTTCGTTGTCGCCCACGGTGGTCTTGCGGTACATGTTCAGCCCATTGGCGGCGAGTTGCTGCGCCAGCCATGCGGCATTAGTGTCGAGGATGTGCCCCAGCAGCAGTTCCGTTCCGATCGTCACGACTTCAGCGTCCACATGGCCCCCTGGCAGGCGAGAAGGGAGAGGAGATTAGAGACTAGCGAGTGGAGATTATAGCATGAGGCGCGGGCCGCCCCCTAATCTCCAATCCCTAATCCCCAATCTCAGCTGGGCAAAGGAGCATCCTGTGACCGAACGTATAGGCTTCATCGGCCTGGGTATCATGGGCGGGCCGATGGCGGGTAATATCCTCAAGGCGGGCTTTCCTGTCACGGTCTGGAATCGGTCGCGTGAGAAAGCCATGCCGCTACTGGCAGTCGGCGCAACCCTCGGCGCGTCGCCCCAGGCCGTGGCCGAGCAGTCCGACATCATCATCACCATGGTTACCGCGTCAGAGGACGTGCGCCACGTCGTCCTCGGCGACCAGGGTGTCAGTCACGGCGCGGCCCCCGGCAGTGTCGTCGTGGACATGAGCACCATCTCGCCCCGAGTCACGCGCGAAATCGCCGACGTCCTGGCCGCGCAGGGCATCCATATGCTCGATGCGCCAGTGAGTGGCGGCGATGTGGGCGCGCGCAACGCCACGCTGTCCATCATGGTCGGCGGCGACGCGGAGGTGGTCGAGCGGGTGCGGCCCGTCTTCGAGGCGATGGGTAAGAAGATCACCCACATTGGCCCCAACGGCGCAGGCCAGACATGCAAGCTCGTCAATCAAATCCTGGTGGTGGGCAACAACATGGCGATGGCTGAGGCGCTGGTGTTCGCCACGGCAGCCGGCGTCGATGTGGCGAAGGTGGTGGAGGCCGTCGGCGGCGGCGCGGCTGGCTCATGGCAGCTCAATAACCTCGGCCCGCGCATCCTGAGACGCGACTTCGCGCCGGGCTTCACCATCCGCAATCAGCAGAAGGACCTGCGCCTGGCCCTCGACGCGGCCGACGATATGCGCCTGCCGCTGCTCAACACGGCTACCATCCACAATCTGTTCCGTGTGCTCGAGGC
This sequence comes from uncultured Anaerolineales bacterium, assembly GCA_964546245.1. Classification (GTDB taxonomy): domain Bacteria; phylum Chloroflexota; class Anaerolineae; order Epilineales; family JAHCIE01; genus JAHCIE01. The sequence continues at coordinate 11,806 of CAZJJF010000011.1, read as the reverse complement.
TGACGGGCTGGCCGACGAGGGCACACAGGCTCTGGTCAAGGCGCTGGAGAAGCTGACCGGCGTCACCGTCGAGGCGTGAGACGTGGCGGCGTGGCGCCTGGGCAGTTGCATACCCAAAACACTTGTGCTACAATGGCGAACGGTGAATAGTGCGTGAAAGGCCGCCCGCCATGCCCCTCTCCGCCCGCCTGAGCGACGAGCAGATTCAGGCCCTGGTCGATGACTACTTCGACCAGGGCGCGCATCTCAGCGGCTGGACGCTCCAGGCGCGCGAGCGGGTGGCGCGCGTGCGAACGAGCTTCTTCAACGTCGAGTTCCTGGAAGATGCGAGCGATGCGGCGCTGATTGCCGCCCTGACCGACTTTTACAAGGAGGTCGTCGCTATCCCGCTACGCTACCGCGCCGTCGAGCAGGCCCCCGGCCGGGTGCGCCAGGCACTGCTGCGCCTCCTCGACACCGACGTGGACCTGGCCGACCGGGTGGATCTGGTTCTTCAACCGCGCTCACCTCTCTACCAGGCCGGGCTGGGCAAGAGCTTTTATAGCCCCCTGTTCCAGGCCCTCGACCCCGCCCACAACCCGCTGTGGAACAATCGTACCGAGGCCGGCCTGCGCGCGCTGGGGATGCAGCGTTGGAAGGCGCCCGACACGCCCGGCGCTCGCTACACCGCTATTCAGGCCGCCTGCCTCGACCTGGCCGCGCTGCGCCCTGATCTGGACCTGTTCGAGGTCGATCACTTGATGGACTTTGTGGTGCGGGGGCAGGGCGCGGATGCCCTGGCCGCCTGGTCGGGCGAGTCCCCCATCGCGACCCTCCCGCCGCCCCTGACCCTGGGCGAGGAGCCCGCGCCCTACAGCGCGGACCACGACGAAGGCTTCGCGTGGCCCGGCGAGGCTGACGACACAGCCGGCCCCCCCATCGAGGTCGGCGGCTGCCTCACTCTGGCTGAGGCAGCCGCCAGCCTGGGCTGGGATGAGGCGCGGCTGGCTGCCCTGCGCGACCTGGCCCTGGAGCGCGGCCAGGTGATACTCCACGGGCCGCCGGGCACGGGCAAGACCTACCTGGCCCGGACCCTGGCGCAGCTGCTGGCCGGTGCGGCAGGCAGTGTGCAGCTGGTTCAGTTCCATCCCGCCTATAGCTACGAGGAGTTCATCGAGGGCATTCGTCCCCAGGTGGGCCTGGGTGGCGACCTGGTCTACACCGTCCAGGCGGGCCTGTTCCAGCGCCTGTGTCAGGCCGCCGCCGCCCACCCCGACCGCCCCGTGGTCCTGGTCATCGACGAGATCAACCGCGCCAATCTGCCCCAGGTCTTCGGCGAGTTACTCTACGCGCTGGAGTATCGCGGCCAGCCGGTCGCGCTGCCCTACTCCGGCGGCGCGCTGAGTGTGCCCCGCAATCTTACGCTGCTGGGCACGATGAACAGCGCCGACCGCGCCGTGGCCCTGCTGGACCACGCGCTGCGGCGGCGCTTCGCCTTCGTGCCCTTCACCCCCGATGTGGATCTGTTGCGACGCTATCTGGCAGCCCACGCCCCTGACGCTGCCTGGGCCGCCGACCTCCTGGCCGCACTCAACGCACGCCTGGCCGACGATGGCGTCGGCCCCGACTTCCACATCGGTCACAGCTACTTCATGCGGCCTGGCCTCGACACGGCGGCCGTCGCTCGCGTCTGGCAGTACTCGATTCGCCCCACCCTGGTCGAGCTGTTCTACACTCATCCCGACCGCCTCGACGCCTACGACCAACTGGCTGCCCAGTTCCTGGGCGAGACGGCGAGGGTCACGTGAGCGCGGCTCCCCTGGCGTGGCCTCGACCGCCGCTGATTCTCGGCGAGACCGAACGCCTCGCTGTGGCGCTGGACCCGGCCGAGGCCGCGGCCCTGCGCGCCTGCCCACTGGTGGACGTTACGCCCGCCTGGCAGCCGGGTCGCTATGTCCTCACCGCTCGCGCCCTCGTCGGCCGCGCCGTCTTACCGCGCCGCTGGCTGTCCGTCCGGCCCAAGACGCCCGTCGCCAACCTCTTCGCCATGCTCGCCGCCACCGCCCGCCTGCCCCGTTGGGAAGATGCGGGGACCGGCCACGCCGACAGCGACGACTTCCTGGCTGGGCTGGCTCGCCTGTACGGCGCTGCCCTGGCTGCCTATCTCGCCAGTAGCCCCCGTCGCGCGTCGGTGGACGTGATTGAGGCTGCGCCGGTCGTGCGGGGCAAGCTGCTGCTCGCCCCGACGCTGCGCCAGCCGCCGTCCGCCCGCCACCGCCCCATCACCCGCCGGGGCGTGTGGAGCCTCGACACGCCAGCTCATCGCCTGCTCAAGCGGGCAACGCGCATCGCTCGCGACCTTGTCCCAACCGATGCGGCGCGCCGTGGCCTGGACGTGGCGCTGACCAAGCTGGCCGACGTGGCCGACATCGACGCCACTGAGGACCTGTTCGACCGCCTGACGCTGTCCCGCCTCGATGCGCCGGCAGGGTCGGCGCTGGCCCTGGCGCGCTGGCTCGTCGTGGGCGTGGCGCCGGCCCTGGAGGCCGGCCATCGCGCGCTGCCGACCTTCAGTCTGGACCTGGGCCGCCTGTTTGAAGCGTTCGTCGCTCACCTCATTACCGACGGCCTGCCCGATGCGCGTGTCACGGCCCAGCGCCCGACCCCCCTGGATCGCGAGCGCCGCGTCTGGCTGCGCCCCGACCTGGTGGTGGCCCGCGCTGGTCGGCCGGCGGTTGTTCTCGACACCAAATACAAGCTCGCCGCGATCCCTGATCCGGCTGACCTGTATCAACTCACCACCTATTGCCAGGCCCTGGGCATCGGCCACGGCGTCCTTGTCTACCCCGCGCCCACCCCGACCGCACCCCTTGTGCTGCGGGGTGGCGTGACCCTCCACAGCCTCAGCCTCGACCTGGGCGTGTCGCCCGCCGCCTTCCCCGCCACCTGCGCCGCCTTCGTCGCAAGCGTCCGCCGCCTGTCAGACGGCTGATGGCGGAACCACATGGATTTACCTACCTATGCCTCAATCCCCCGAGACGTCAGGCCTTGACCTGCAAAGTGCGCTGCTGGTAGCGGCCCTGCACATTGCGGGTAGTATTGCTGTCTTCCTGATCGGGCGCTGGCTGGCGCGCCTGGCGCGACATTGGACCCGCAGGGTGTTGGCGCGGACGCCCGTGACCGCCTCGATTACCCAACTGGCCGAGCGTGGTGTGTACTATGGCACCCTCATCCTTGCCTTCTGCATCGCCCTCGCCATCCTGGGCGTCCCGGTCAATATCATCGTGGCGGCCGTGGCCTTCGTGCTCATCATCGCCGCGGTCGCCCTGCGCGAGACCCTGGGCGACTTCGCCGCGGCGGTGATCTTCATCCTGTTCCAGCCCTTCAAGGTTGGGGACTTGATCGAGACCAACGGCCTGGTAGGGCGCGTGCAAGAGCTTCTAATGTTCAGCACTGTGCTCATCACCCTCGACAACCGCAAACTTTTCATACCCAATGGCACGATTCAGAACAGCAACCTCACCAACTACAGCGCGCTGGACACGATACGTCTGGACTTGCCGATCAGCGTGAGCTATGCCGATGACCTGAGCAAGGCGCGTGAGGCGTTGCTGGTGATTGCACAAGCCGATGCGCGCGTGTTGCACGAGCCACCGCCCGTCGTCGACGTGATGGAACTGGGCGCGTCGGGGGTCGGTCTGATGTTGCGCGTGCATGCCAGGTCCAGCGACTTCTGGGCGCTGCGCCCGGCTCTCAACGAACAGATCAAGCTGGGATTTGACCGGCAGCGCCTGACGATTCCATTTCCCCAACTGGACCTGCATCTGGCCGCCGAGCTTGACAAGCGCATGCAGGGCGCGGTCGAGGTTGCTCCGACCGAGGCGACGCCTACCCAGTCAGCGTGATGACGAAGGCATGGAGCATGTTTCTGCCGTGGAGGTGGCGATGACAAGACTGAAGACCGTGGTCATCAGTCTCGCGCTGGCCGCGTTGGCGCTGGCGGGGTGTGCCCCGGTCGGCGGCGGCGCGCCGGCCGCCAATCGGGGGAGCGGTGACGCGGCGGCCGCTGCCATGTACTGCACGCAGAGTGGCGGCGTGGTCGAGACGCGCTACCCCTACTACGGGACCAACCAGTCGAATGCCCTCCGCCTGTCAGGGTCGCTCGATTTCTGCGTCTTCACGGCGGCCGATGGGTCCAAGATCTGGATCGCCACCGACACCCTGTACACCGATCAACCGACATTGGCGGCCATCGCCTACCAGGCCAGGCCGCCGCTGAAGGGGAGCCCGTCGAGTGGCGTCAACCCGTCGAGCGTCTACTGCTCCCAACTGGGCGGCACGGACCTGTTTGGTGGTGTCAACGCGGCCGGCGGCGGCTGGGCCACCGTCGCAGGGGGCGATGCCATTGCCATGTGCGTGTTTCCTGACCTGTCGATTATCGACTCGTGGGGCCTGACGTACCATTCCAACGGGACCATTCGCGGCGCGGACCTGAGCCAGCTCCTGCGCTATAAGCCGCCGGCGGCGCCCGCCGTGTTCTAGTTCAGTCATGCTGTGTAGAATTTCCTGGCGCGTCTTGGCCCCGAAATCCAGTCGCCGCGACCGTGCGTCCCGGTCGTGTGGCATCTCGCGCCCGCACCGGGCCTGCCCACCGAGGTTGCTGTGACCCTCTTGCAGCGCGAACCGTCTTCCCCGGCCGCTCCCATCACCGCTCGCAGCCTGTTCCGCCAACTCCTGCTCATCTACGTCGTGTGGGCAACGGTGGCTGTCGTCGCCAATGTGACCCTCCTCGCCTTTGGGCTGGAATTCACGCCGCAGCAGATTCAGTTCACCTTCAGCATTGTTGCGCCTGTCGTGGCTGTCATCGTCGTGGCGGTCGATGTCACGGTCATTCGCCGCCAGTATCGCCCCGTCGCGCGTTTCCTCGATGCGCTGACGAGCGGCCAGCCGACGGCCGAACTGGCCTGCCCGGCCCTGACGCGGACCCTCAACTTCGCCTTCCTGACTGGCGCGCGCATCATGGGTATCCACGGGCCGGTGGCCCTCCTCACGGCGACGGTCGTCGTTCTCATCGGCAACCGTCTCTCGAATATCGAGGTTCCTCTCCTCTACCTGGTCATCACCTGGGCGACCTTCTTCGTGACCGTCGCCGCCCATGCCATCTTCGAGTACTTCTTTGTCTTGCGGGCTATGCGGCCGGTGATTCCGGTCATTCGCCCCTATTGTCCCACCCCCGATGCGTTGGTCCAGGCGGCTGTGACACAGGTGGGCATTCGACGCCGCCTGCTGTTCCTGTCCATCTTCGTTACCTTCGTCCCGCTCCTCGTTCTCGGCTTCACGGTGCTACTCAAGGTGGACCTGTTGCTGACTGGCCTGGGCATGCCTGACGCTAGCGCGCTGCTGACGCCCCTCGCCTTGTGGGTCATCTTGTTTGTCGCCATTGCCACCGCCACGACGGTCACCATGTCCACCCTCATGGCCGCCGACATCGCCGCGCTGACCGACAGCATGGTGCGCGCCATGCGTCGCGTCCAGGGCGGCCAGATCGACACGCGGCTGACGGTGGTCAGCGCCGATGAGTTTGCCGATCTCTACCAGGGCTTCAACCATATGACCGGCGGCCTCCAGGAGCGCGAGCGGCTGCGCGATGCCTTCGGCCGCTATGTCGCGCCGGAAATCGCCGAGCAGGTTGTGCGCGAGGGGGTCAGCCTGGGCGGCGACATGGTCGAGGCCAGTGTCCTGTTCGCCGACATTCGCAACTTTACCGGCCTATCGGAGCAGCTCACGCCCGCCGCGGTCGTCGATCTGCTCAACCGCTATTTTGCCGCCATCGATCCCGCCATTCGCGGTGAGGGCGGCTGGATCAACAAGTTCGGCGGCGACAGCCTGCTGGCCGTCTTCGGCGCGCCCGTGCCCCACCCCGACCACGCCGCGCGCGCCGTGCGCGCTGCGATTGCCATGCGCGCTGCGCTGGCGGGCTTCAACGACGCCCAGGCGGCGGCCGGCCGGCCGACCATTCGCATCGGCATCGGCGTCCACAGCGGCGAATTCATCGCCGGCAGCGTCGGCAGCCCGGATCGCCTCGAGTACACCGTCATCGGCGACGCGGTCAATGTGGCGGCGCGCATCCAGGCCCTCAACAAGACTTTCCACACCGACATCCTCATCAGTGAAGATACCTACGCCGCGTGTCAGCTCGACCTCCCCGTGCGCGCCCTACCGCCTACCCCCGTCCAGGGCAAGACCGAGCCGGTCCACGTCTACGCCGTTGAATAGAGAACTGGCGTCTCCCCCCGACTCTGGCTACAATCAGGCTCGGTGTCCGACCTGATTGCTACCCCAGGAGCCGCCATGAGTTTGCCCCCCACGTCTGAGCTTGGCACATATTGCCGCCTCTTCGACGAGAAGTACGCCGAGGTCGAGGAGTTGCTGGCCGATCTTCCCGCCGCCGCCTTGCTCTGGCGGCCCTTCGCTGTCAGCCCCTGGAAGGGCGAGGCCGGTTCCCTGGGCTGGCTCATCGCCCACGGCGTGTCGTCCACCGTCTACCTGCTCAAGCGCGCCGAGTGGACGCTGGGGCGTATCGAGTGGGACGCGGTGGACGGCGACCAGGGCCGGGAAGAGTTCGGCCTGGCCGACCATGACCCCGCCCATCTGTTGGCCCGCGCCGGCCGCACGCGCGAGTACGTCCATGCATTCCTGGCTGGTCTGAGCGCGGCCGATCTGGAGGGCAGCCGCCCCCATGCGCGCCGCCCCGACCGAGTATTCACGGTTCGCTACGACATCGTGCACGCCATCGAGCACCTCAGCCAGCATGTCGGCCATGCCCAGTTGACCCGTCAGTTGTGGGCGCTTGGGGCGACGACGAGCGTGGAGGAGTGACATGCCCTCCCTCTGCGTCGCCGTTGTCCAGGATGCCCCCGTTGCCTTCGACCGCGCCGCCACCCTCGACAAGGTCGAGGCGCTGACGGCCGAGGCGGCCGCGCAGAGGGCGCGCCTGGTCCTCTTCCCGGAGGCCTTCGTGGGCGGCTACCCCAAGGGCGTTGACTTCGGCGCGCGCGTCGGGATGCGCTCCGCCGAGGGCCGCGACCTGTTCCGCCGCTACTGGGAGGGTGCGGTTGTCGTACCCGGGCCGGACACGGTGCGCCTCGGCGCGTTAGCCCGCCGCCATGGCGTCACCCTGGTCGTTGGCGTCATCGAGCGCGACGGCGGCACGCTGTACTGCACGGTCCTCTTTGTTGGTCCCGACGGCGCGCTTCTGGCGAAGCACCGCAAGGTCATGCCGACAGCGATGGAGCGCCTCATCTGGGGCTTCGGCGATGGCTCGACGCTAACCGTCGTGGACACTGAGGTGGGGCGCGTCGGTGCGGTTATCTGCTGGGAGAACTACATGCCCCTGCTGCGGACGGCCATGTATGCCCAGAGGGTGCAACTCTATTGCGCGCCCACCGTCGACGACCGCGAGACCTGGCTGCCGACCATGCGCACCATCGCCCTGGAGGGGCGTTGCTTTGTGCTGTCGGCGTGCCAGTTTGCCCGCCGCGCCGATTATCCCGCTGACTACCACCCGCTGCAAGGCGACGACCCGGCGATGGTCCTCATTCGCGGCGGTAGCTGCATCGTGAACCCCCTCGGCCACGTGCTGGCTGGTCCCGTCTTCGACCAGCCCGCTCTTCTCACCGCCGACCTGGACCTGAACGACATCCCGCGCGGCCTCATTGACCTCGACGTGGTGGGCCACTACGCCCGACCGGACATCTTTGAGTTGCGGGTGAACGCGCGCCCGCAGCAGGCGGTGCGCTTTGAGTTCGGCGACCCGAACCTATAGGCCCCACCCCAGGCCCGTTTCTCAAGGAGAGTCTCAGTGGCCTACGAACCCCTGTCCACCCGCTACGACAGCATGCGCTACAGCCGTAGCGGGCGGAGTGGTCTCGCGCTACCCGCCGTATCCCTCGGCCTGTGGCACAACTTCGGCGGCGTCGACGTCTTCGAGAGCGGGCGGGCGATGGTGCGGCGCGCCTTCGACCTCGGTATCACCCACTTCGACCTCGCCAACAACTACGGCCCGCCGCCCGGCTCGGCCGAAGAGACCTTCGGCGAGATTCTACGCAAGGACCTGCATCCCTACCGCGACGAGCTGGTCATCTCTAGCAAGGCGGGCTATCGCATGTGGCCCGGCCCCTATGGCGAATGGGGGTCGCGCAAGTATCTCCTGGCCAGCCTGGATCAGAGTCTTAAGCGCATGGGTCTCGACTACGTGGACATCTTCTACTCCCACCGCCCCGATCCGGACACGCCTTGCGAGGAGACGATGATGGCGCTGGACGCCGCCGTGCGCAGCGGGCGCGCCCTGTACGCGGGCATCTCCAACTACAGCGCGGAGCAGACGCGCGAGGCGGCGGCCATCCTGCGTCAGTTGGGGACGCCGTGTCTCATCCACCAGCCGTCGTACAACATGTTCAACCGCTGGGTGGAGAACGGCCTGCTTGATGCGCTGGCGGCCGAGGGTATCGGTTGCATTGCCTTCTCGCCCCTGGCCCAGGGCCAGTTGACCGACCGCTATCTGCGGGGCATCCCCGGCGACTCCCGCGCCGCCAAGCCGTGGGGCTTCCTCAAGCCCGCCGCCCTGACCGACGAGCGCCTCGACAGGGTGCGCCGCCTCAACGACATGGCCCGCGCCCGTGGGCAGACCCTGGCCCAAATGGCGATTGCGTGGGTCTTGCGCCGCCCGGTGGTGACCTCGGCCCTCATTGGCGCCAGCAAGGCTGCCCAGATTGACGACGCCGTGGCCGCCCTGGACAATCTTGCCTTCAGCGACGACGAGTTGCAGGTCATCGAGGCCATCCTGGCGTGAGGTGCGCCTACATTGACGCCCCGGCCTATTGCTGGTATAGTGACGGTGGCCCGATGCAAGACGGACATTCTTATCGCGTGTCTCAATGAGGAGGAGAGAATGCGAACACGTCGAATCCTGTGGTTGGTAGCCGCGTTGCTTGTGCTGGCCCTGGCCGCCGGCTGCGCTGCCCAGGCGCCGGCCGGTACAGGCGCGGCGGCCAAGACCGACGCGAGCAAGGCGGCCGCCCCCGCTGCGCCGGCCAAGGCGTCCACTGAACTCAGCCTGTTGTGCACCCCGCAGCAAGAGTGGTGCGAGGGGATGAAAGCTGAGTTCCAGAAGAAGTATCCCGACATCACCGTCAACTTCGTGCGTCTGTCTAGCGGCGAGGCGCTGACTCGCCTGCGGAACGAGAAGGACAACCCCCAGTTCGACATCTGGTGGGGCGGCCCTATCGACTCGTTTGTCGCCGCTAAGGGCGAGGGGCTGCTCGATCCGTACAACTCGCCCAACCTGGCGAACCTGCTCGACCCGACCAAGATGAAGGACCCCGACAACAACTGGGCGGGCGTCTACGTCGGTTCGCTTGGTTTCGCCCTCAACAAGAACTTCCTCGAGAAGAACCCCAACATCAAGAAGCCTGAGGCGTGGGATGACCTGACCAAGCCGGAATGGAAGAATCAGATCATCATCGCCCACCCGGCTACCTCCGGTACGTCCTACACCGCCCTCTCGACCGTCCTGCAATCGAAGGGCGAGCAGGCAGGTTGGGACTGGATCAAGCGCTTCGCCCAGAACGTCCAGCAGTACACCAAGAGCGGCGCGACCCCCGCGACTCGGGTCGGCCAGGGTGAGGGCGGCTTGGGCGTCGTGTTCTCCCACGACATCGTGGCCCAGATGGAGAAGGGCCTGCCGCTGGAGCTTGCCTTCCCCAAGGAGGGCACCGGCTACGAGATCGGCGGCATGGGGATCGTCAAGGGCGCCAAACACAAGGATGCTGCCCAGAAGTGGTTCGACTGGGCCTTGACCGCTGAGGCCCAGAACCTCGGCCCCAAGTACAAGGCCTACCAGGCTCCAACCGTCAAGGGCGCTACGGCTTCCAAGCCGGAGCTGCTCCAGGTCAAGCTGATTGACTACAACTTCGATCAGGCCGGCAAGAACAAGAAGGCGGTCGTAGACCGCTTCTCCAACGAGATTGCTGCCGAGTCCCAGGCGAAGTAGCCGCGCGGTCATCACGGGGAGACGAGACGATGGCCGCAGATAGCCAGGCCGAACACGGGGCCGCTGCCCTGGATGGCGCGTATACGCCGACCGGCGCCTCCAACGTCGTCGCCGAGCCTGCGTCCCAAGTCTCGCTCCCCGCATCGCCGCCGACCTTCCTGGCCGGGCTGCGGCGGCGGGCCACGGAGTTCCGCCGCTTCGGCCAGGACCCTGTCCTGCTGGCGGGGTTACTGGCGGTGGGGTTGTTCCTGCTTCTCTTTGTCATCTGGCCGCTGGCGCGGGTGATTGTCCAGGGTATCTACACCGAAGGCGCCTGGAGCATCGAGCAATACCGCCGCTATTTCGACGATGCCACTGCGCGCTACTATCGCACCGTCGTCTGGGATACCCTGGTGATGGGCGTTCTCACCGGCACGGGCGGCACGGCGCTTGGCTTCATGTTCGCCTACGCGGTGGCCCGCTGCGCCATTCCCGGCAAGCGCATCATTCACGTGCTGGCCTTGCTGCCCACCATCTCGCCGCCCTTCGCTATCGCCATTGCCGCCATCCTGCTGTTTGGTCGCAACGGCCTCATTACGGCGCGCCTGCTGGGTATCAACTTCGGCCCCGGCGTCAACGACATCTACGGCATGGACGGCCTGGTCTTCGTCCAGGTCATCACCTTCTTTTCCGTGGCCTATCTCATCCTGCGCGGCATGCTAGAGCGGCTGGACCCCGCCTTCGAGGAGGCGGCTGAGAGCCTCGGCGCGTCCAAGTGGCACATCTTCCGCACCGTGACGCTGCCGTTGCTCATCCCTGGCTTCGCCAGCGCCTTTCTGCTGCTGTTCGTCGAGGCGCTAGCCGACCTGGGTAATCCGCTCCTCATCGCGGGCAACACGACGGTATTGTCGACGCAAATCTGGATGGCGGTGACGGGCGAGTACGACCAGAAGAAGGCCGCCGCCCTGTCCGTCGTGCTGCTCATCCCGACCCTGACCGTCTTCATTCTCCAGCGCTACTGGGTGAGCCGCCGCTCCTACGTCTCGGTCACCGGTAAGCCGACCGGCGGCGCGGCCCAGACCCATGACCCCCTCATCCGCTGGCTTTTCAACGGCCTGACCTACGCCGCCTGTGGCCTGATCATCCTGCTATACGGTGTTATCGTCTTCGGCTCGCTGACACGAGTGTGGGGGGTTGACTACAGCCTCGATTTGAGCCACTACGCCCAGGCCATCAATCGCGGCCTGAAGGCCATCCTTGACACGACGTTCCTATCGGCCGTCGCCACCCCCATCGCCGGTATCCTGGGTATGGTCGCCGCGTGGATCATCGTGCGGCGCTCGTTCTCTGGCCGCGAGGCCCTCGACTTCACCTCGACCCTGGGCGGCGCAGTGCCGGGGACAATTCTCGGTATTGGCTACATCATCGCCTTCATCACCGCGCCCATGCTCATCGTCACCCTTACCTACCTCGTGCTATTGCTGGTTATCGCGGGGGTGACAGCGCGCCGCTGGCCTGCGCGCCTGGCTATCATCGCCGTGGGCCTGGGCATCGGCTTTCTCGTGACCTACATCCCGGGGTTCGTCGAGGACGGGGTATGGCGCGGTATCCTGGCGTTGCTGTGGGTCGGCCTCGCCCTGGGGGCGTGGGCGCTCTCGCGGCGGGCGGGGCGCGTACCGCGCAGCTTGTTCGTGGTGCTGGCAGGGTTGGGAGTCTATATCGTCCTCGGCGGCGTAGTCAGCGTGTTCACCGACGCCCTGGCGGCCTGGGGTCGGAGTCTGCCGGGGGCGAATCTGC
>CAZJJF010000010.1:18976-23814 GCA_964546245.1 uncultured Anaerolineales bacterium | reverse complement strand
CCGCCGCGCCGGCGCGACCTACGACAGCGCCAGCCGCGCCCACCAGCGTCGCGGCGCAGCCCACGGCACGACCTACCACGGTGACGACCAGCGCGCCGACGATTAGCCCCGCTCAGCCTACGGCCACCCGACCAGCCGCCACCGCCACCGCGCCCGCCCCCACTGCCCCACCGACTGCCGCCGCACAGGCGGCTGCGCCAGCCGACGCCTGCACCGTGGGCGCGGTGACGCCGGCCCAGACTGAGGGGCCGTACTACAAGGCCAACCCGCCCCAGACCGCCGACCTCCTCCAGCCCGACACGAACGGGACGAAGCTCGTCCTCAGCGGCTACGTGTTCACCGCCGACTGCAAGCCCGTCGCCAATGCCCGCGTCGACTTCTGGCAGGCCGACGGCCAGGGTCAGTACGATAACGCGGGTTACAAGCTACGCGGTTATCAGATCACCGATGCCAACGGTCGCTACGAGTTGGAGACCGTTATCCCCGGCCTGTACCCTGGCCGCACCCGCCACATCCACGTCAAGGTCAGCGCACCCAACGGGCCGGTTCTCACCTCACAGGTGTACTTCCCCGGCGAGGCGGCCAACGCTCGCGACACTATCTACAATGCCAAGCTGCTCGCCAGGGTACAGAACAGCGCGGACGGTGTGACGGGCACGTTCAACTTCGTGTTGCCGTAGCGCCAGGCTTTGCGTCGCTGGTTCACCGCTCGCCATTTCGCCCCTCCCCACGCTGCTATGCCGTCGACGCGTCTGCGCGCGACCTGCGCCTGCCCCTGCCCCTGCTCATCGAGAGCGCGTGGGCGCGACCTGATGCGCGGTGTGAAACTTGCTAGGCAAGTGGTATGACTCACAACCAGCCCATGGAGGTTAATTCCCATGACGGAGCAGCAGCCCCAGACGGTGCCGATTCGCCTGTATCAGAGTGAGGACCGCATTATGATCGCCGCGCCTATGCCTGGCCTGGAGCCGGGGAATATCACCGTCGAGGTGAACGGCGACCAGGTGGCCCTCCACGGCGAGTTGCGCGGCCCCGGCCAGTATGAGCGAGACGTGCTCGTGGCGGAGTGGACAGTCGGCCCCTACGAGCGAGAGATCCAGCTACCTGAGGCGGTCAGCGGCCGCCTCACGAATGCCACCTATGGCAATGGCGTCCTGGTATTGATCATGCCCAAGGCGGTGGCGGGGGCCGACAACAGTAGCGCGAGCTTCACCCTAAGCCCATCATTCGAGGCGACGCGCGGCGAGCGCGTGGGGCACGAGGGCCTCCGCGTGACGCCGACGACGACCGAGGAAAACCGGGCGGCGCGCCAGGCCCGCGCGGCCAGCTAATACCAACCGTGCGGGTGGTGGAGAAGCCTCTTCCTGGGGGGGCCGGCCCTCCACCGTTACCCCATTGCATCCGTGGGGCATTGGCGTATGATAGGGGAAAGCCGTGGCCGCCCCGCATTGGGGCGGCCAGACCCTGGAGGCGCGCATGCCCGGTAAGAGCATCCCCCTTAGTCCGGTCGATAGTGTATGGTACCGCATGGACCGGCCGGACAATCATGTGATGGTGACCAGCCTGGTCGTGCTGGGAACGCCCGCCGACTTTCAGCGTGTGAAAGATGTCTTTGCCGAGCGGCTGCTCCCTTTCGCGCGCTTTCGCTCCCGCGTCGTGGAGCGCATGCTCCCCACCCCAACCCTGTATTGGGAGCCGGATCCCCTGTTCGACATCGACAATCACATCCATCATGTCGCCCTTCCCGCGCCGGGGACGAAGGAGGACTTGCTGGCGCTGGTCGATGACCTGGCGAGCGCGAGCATCGATTACGAGCGTCCTTTGTGGCAGGTTCACGTTGTGGACAATGTGGACGGGGGCAGCGCCGTTATCACGCGCTTCCACCACTGTATCGCCGACGGCACGGCCATGATGGCCATCAGCAGCCGCCTGCTGGACACGGCTCCCGATGCCCCCCTGGCCCCGCTACCCGTCAAAGCCAGGAAGAAGCGGGGCGGCATGCTCGATACCCTGTTTCACCCGACGCGCCTCGTCACTGGCCCGGCTAAGGCCGTGGGCGGGCTGGTGCAGGACGGTCTCGACCTGGTGACGCATCCGACGGATACCCTGCATAAGGCGCAGCTGGCCGCCGAGGGTGTGAGTATCGCCGCCCTGACCGCCGTCAAGATGCCCGACAGCGCGGCGCCGCTGCACGGTCAGCTGACCGGCCAGCAGCGCGTGGCCTATTCCGACCCGGTGTCCCTGGCAGATGTCAAGGCCATTGGCCACGCCCTCAACGCGACCGTTAATGATGTGTTGGTGGCGGGGATGGCCGGCGCGCTACGCCATTACCTGACTATGCGCGGCGCAGACCTGGAGCATACCACGCTGCGCGCCGTGGTTCCCGTGGACCTGCGGCGACCAGAGAAGGCCTTTGACCTGGGCAACGAGTTTGGGCTGGTGTTTCTGCCGCTGCCGGTGGGTGAGGCCAGGCCGCTCAACCGGCTGCGCGCCACCAAGCGGGCCATGGACCGCATCAAGCGCTCGCCGGAGGCGGCCGTGCTGCTGACGGTGATGGCTGTCATGGGGCGCACGCCCAAGACAGCCGAGGACCTGGTATCGACGCTGTTCTCCAGCAAGGCCGGGCTGGTGTTCACCAACGTGGCTGGGCCGCGCCAGAAGCTCTACCTGGCGGGTCGGCCGATTGAGAAGATGCTGTTCTGGGTTCCCCATGCCGTGGATATGAGCGTTGGCATCAGCATCTTCAGCTACAACGGCGAGGTGACGCTGGGCGTTATCAGCGATGCGGGTATCGTGCCAGACCCGCAGACCATCACTGACCGCTTCCGCATCGAGTTCGAGCACCTGGGCGAGGTGGCCCGCGCCGCGGCGGCCGAGACGATGGCGGCAACGCCGCGCACCGCGACGGCGTTGTGCGCCGCCACCACCAAGAGCGGCGCACCCTGCCGCAACCACCCGGTGTCGGGCTCCAGCTATTGTCGCGTCCATCAACCGAAGGCATAGGCCGACCTGCTAGAGGGCGTGACAGGCGGCGCTACTCGGCGAAGATGTTGTTGCGAATCCCGAAGATGTTATCGGGATCGTCGGCCTGCTTGATGGCCTTCAGAAGTTCCACGGTGGTTGGTGATACGGTATCGGCCATGAAGTCCTTGCGCAGCTTGCCTACGCCGTGGTGGTGGGAGATGGAGCCGCCGTGGGCGATGATCGTCTCGCGGAGGCTGTGCTCGATGTCGCTGAAGACACGGTCGGGGTCGCTGACGCCTTTGGCGGAGAAACCGTGGGTGAAGTAGATGCACACGCCGGTGTGGTAGAGTTGCGTGATGCGCGGTGAGACGTAGGGACGGCCGGGTAAGCCGTAGGCCGTGTGCTGCTCCTGGGCCTTGCGCGTCACGGCATCGATGACGTCGTGAATCTTGTCCCAGGGTACGGTGGTCTCGTAGGTCTCGCCGAGAATCTGGTAGTCGATGAGAAAGTCGCGGATGTAGGCGATGGCGTAGGTGAGCATGTAGCCACGGCGGCCGTTGGCCGCGCCGCCGGCAACGCCGCCGTACTGGGCGGCCAGGCGATTGACGATTCGTTCCTGGTAGGCCACTTCCTCGGCCGAACCCTCCATGACAATGGTCGCGGCGCATAGTTGGTGGGGGTCGAAGCCCTTCACTCGCAGCAGATAGGCCTTTTGGGCCTTGCCGATCAGGGCTTCCTGCTGCGTGGGTCGCGGCTTGAGGGCCTGGCCGAAGCGGAACTGGATGTTGTCCACCAGGCGGATGCTGGCGGGCAGGACCCCGGCGCGAGTCAGGGCGTATAGGAAGTCGGCGCCGGTCTTGAAGTCGGGGAAGACGAGCGAGCCGTACTTCTTCACCTCTGGCAGCTGGTAGAGGCGGATGACGGCCCTGGTGATCAGGCCCAGGTTGCCCTCACTGCCGAAGAGTAGATTCTGGAATTGCATGCCCATCGCAATGCGAGGCATGGCGGCCGTCTGTTCCACCACCCCACGCGGCGTGACCATCGTGATGTTCTCGACGATGTCCTCGATGTTGCCGTAGCGGTTCTTCTTCATGCCGCTGGCGTTGGTAGCGATCCAGCCGCCCAGGGTTGATAGCTCCATGCTGTCTGGCTCGTGACCGCTGGTGAAGCCTTCGGCAGCCAGCGCATCCTCTAATTGCTGGCCGGTGATGCCGGCCTGGACACTGGCACGGTAGTTCTCGCGGTCGATCCACTCGATCTTGTTCATGCGTCGCATATCGACGACGACGATCATGCGGTCTTCGTCGGCGGGCAGCTTGAGGGCGGCGCTAACGCTGGTGCCGCCGCCATAGGGGACGAGCACGACGTTGTGGGCCTGCGCCAGTTGGACGATGCGTTCGGCGTCGGCCTCCGACTCCGGGTAGAAGATCAGGTCGGCCACCCGCTCCAGCGCGCCGTACAGCACCTTGTACACTTCGTCGGCGGTGGTCTGGCCGTGGCTGTGCAGCAGGCGCGCGTGGTCGTCCTGGCTGACCTGGCTGGTGGGGAAGGAGTCGGCCAGGGCCTGGAGGAAGGCGGGGTTCACGCGCGGCGGGGGCACGGGCTTGTCCTGGCGTTCGGGCATCAGGTCAGCCTGGTCGAGGTGGATGTGGAGCATGTCCTCGGCGAAGGGAATCACCCCCGGCATGTCGGGGCCGGAGATGGCGTAGCGGTTGCCGGTCACATACACCGAGCGGTCGGGGCGCATGACGAATTGGGTGTCCTTGAAGCCCCACTTGTGGCCCCACAGGGTATCGTCGAGAACGCCATCGTGTCGGTTCAGGTCTTTATCGGCCATGCCTCTGCTCCTGTGCTGATATCGGGGCGAAATTATG
>CAZJJF010000010.1:2396-18966 GCA_964546245.1 uncultured Anaerolineales bacterium | reverse complement strand
TTGGACGGCGGCCCGCGTGGGCGTATAATCCCCGAAATTCGGTCTAACAGAGGATATTGCCATGGCCCTGATACGCTACGCCCAGGTCGGCCTGGGTGATCGCTCGCGCCTGTTTTCGGAGGCTATCGTTGAACGTTATACCGACACATCGCAGTTGGTGGCGCTGTGCGACCGCAACGCGGGCCGCCTTCAGCTACGGGCCGCCTGGGCCGCGGCGCGCGGTGTCACTGCCGCCACCTATGGCGCGGACCAGTTCGAGGCGATGATTCGCGACACGCGCCCGGATGTGGTCATCGTGACGTGCCAGGACTCGGCCCACGACGACTATATCTGCCGGGCGTTGGAGATGGGCTGCGACGTGTTGACCGAGAAGCCGATGACGACCGACGCGCTCAAGTGCCAGCGCATCCTGGCGGCGCAGGCGGCGACGGGTCGCGCCGTCACCGTGACCTTCAATTATCGCTATTCGTTGCCGCGCACCCAGGTGAAGTCGCTGCTGGCGGCGGGGGTTATCGGCGATGTGCTGTCGGTGGACTTCCACTGGCTGCTGGACACATCCCACGGTGCGGACTACTACCGCCGCTGGCATCGCCATAAGGCCAATTCCGGCGGCTTGATGGTTCACAAGGCAACGCATCACTTTGATCTGGTCAACTGGTGGCTATCGACCGTGCCGGAAACGGTATATGCGTCGGGCCGACGGGCTTTCTATCGCCCTGAGACGGCCGACCGCTATGGCCTGACGCGGCGGGGCGAACGATGTCTGGATTGCGCGGAGGCGGCCAGGTGTCCTTTCTACCTGGACCTGCGGGCTTACCCGAGCCTGCAAGCGCAGTATCTCGACAATGAGGGCTACGACAGCTACGAGCGGGACCGCTGTGTGTTCAGCGCGGACATTGATATCGAAGACGAGATGCACGTCGTCGTCAACTATCGCAGTGGGGCCAGCCTGACCTACTCGCTGCATTCGTTCATGCCCTGGGAAGGCTACGTCGTGGCCTTCAATGGCTCGCAGGGTCGCCTGGAGCATGTCTGTCAGGAGCGCGTCTATATCAGCGGCGATGGCTCCACGCCGGGTGAGCTTGTGCCCAACGGCACAACGATTCGCGTCTTCCCCCACTTCCAGCCCGGCTATGAGGTGGATATCTGGCAGAGCGAGGGCGGTCACGGCGGTGGCGACCCGATCATGCTCGAGGCGCTGTTCAGCGCGAACCGGCCCGCCGATCCATATCTGCGCGCCGCCGACCAGCGGGCGGGCGCCTGGTCAATTCTCACGGGTGTGGCCGCCAATCAATCCATGGCGCTGGGCCGGCCGGTGCGTATCGCCGATTTGGTGAGCGGTCTGGCGGAGCCGGACTATATGCCGATGCCCGACCGCCACGCGCCTATCGACCCGCGGCCGATGAAGGATTCGACCGCGGTCCGCCACGAGGAGTGATGCCAGGCGCGGCGGCTCGGTATGCTTGTGCCGCTCGCGCGGGGGGCGTATAATGACCTCGTCCCGTCCCCCTCTGCCAACGGGTCGCGGCGTGGCCCTAGAATCGCGGGTGGTATGAGTCGGTTTGGCATCGTGTTCATGATCGTGTTGGGTATCTACCTGGCGTATCGCTTCTGGTGGATGGGCTATCAGTTTGGCGAGAGCATGGGCTGGAGTGGGCCGCTGGTGGCGGCGACGACGTGCCTGAGCCTACTCGCTTTCGCGGGTGGCGGGTTGTGGTGGGCCACACGGCAAGGCCCGCGTAAGGGTGGCCCGTCAGGGCCAAGATGACGCGCAGCTGAGCGGAGCCACGAGCATGGTAATTCTGCCTCTAAAGTTGTGGCGGCGCGAGTTCGCCGGGTACAACCTGACGACCTTGCAGAAGGACACGCTAGCAGGGCTGACGGTGGCGGCCGTGGCGCTACCCCTGGCGCTGGCCTTCGGCGTGGCAGGAGGCGCGACAGCCGCGGCGGGCGTTATCACCGCTGTCGTGGCCGGCGTCGTCATCGGGGCGCTTGGCGGCTCGCCTTACCAGGTCTCAGGGCCTACGGGGGCGATGGCGGCGGTGCTGATCGTGCTATCGTCGCGCTCCGGCATGCCAGGGGGGTGGGGGGCGGGGGTGATGGCGGGCACCATGATTCTTGCGGCGGGCATCTTTCGCCTGGGCAAGATCGTTGCCTTTATCCCCTCGCCGGTCATCGCCGGGTTTACGTCGGGGATTGCCCTGATTATCGCTATCGGGCAGATCGACAACTTCCTGGGGGTGGAGACGCCCGCGGCTGAGAATAGCGTCGAGAAGCTGTTGGGCTACGCCATCCACCCGGTCACGCCTGACTGGGAGGCCGTCGCGGTCGGCTTGCTGGTCATCGCGGTGATGGTGATTGCGCCGCGTTGGACGCGCCGCGTGCCCGGCTCACTGGTGGGCATCATTCTGGCGACCTTGCTGGTGGTGGCGCTGGGTTGGGATGTGCCCGTCATCGGCGAGATTCCGCGCCAGCTAATTCTGGACGACCGTCTCAGCCTGGGTGACATTCCGTGGCGCGAGTTGCCCCAACTGGTCATCCCCGCCGTATCCATCGCCGCGCTGGGGGCCATCGAGAGTCTGCTGTGCGCGTCGGTGGCGGGCAACATGACTCGCGTCAAAGCGGACAATGACCAGGAACTCATCGCCCAGGGCATCGGCAACATCGTCATCCCCTTCTTCGGGGGTGTGCCGGCCACGGCGGCCATCGCCCGCACCAGCGTCAACATCAAGAGCGGCGCACAGACGCGCCTATCCAGCATCATCCACGCGGTGGCGATTCTGATTGCTGCGCTGCTGTTCAGCCCCATCATCGCGCGGATTCCCCTGGCGGCGCTGGCGGGGGTGCTGATGGTCACGGCGTGGCGGATGAATGAGTGGCACACCATCGAGTTCCTATTTAGCCACCGCCTCAAGGGGGCGGTTACCGCCTTCCTGGTGACGATGCTGGCGACGGTGTGGCTGGACCTGACTCAGGCTATTCTGTTGGGCGTGGCTCTCTCGACGATCATCTTCCTGCGCCAGATCAGCGACATCCGCATCGAGCGTCAGGAGGTGGACATCCAGCGTATGCAGGCCCAGGGCCACACCCTGGATACGGCCTGCCCCCTGGTGCATGTGTACTTTATCAGTGGGCCGCTGTTCTTTGGCGCGGCGAATATCTTCAGCGAGACGGTGGCTGGGTCGGGGCCGTCGAAGGTCGCCATCCTCAGCATGCGCGGTGTGCCCCTGATTGATGTGATGGGCGTCCAGGCGTTGGAGGAGGTGCTGGAGCGCCAGCGCAGCCGTGGCGGTGATCTCTATCTATCGAGCGTGCAGCCAGGCGTGCGCCATGTGCTCGACCGCACCGCCTTTACCGCTAAGCTGGGCGAAAACCATTATTTCTGGCGCGCGGACCAGGCGATCCTCGAAGCCGAGCGTCGGCAGGCGGGTCAGCCGTGCGCCTTTTGCGACCGGGCGGGCAACACCTGTACGTACACCGGCTCGCATGGCGCGAGTGTGACGCTGGTCGACTCCATGCGGGGCGGGGCAGAGGATTTCGAGGCGGTCGAAGGCGAAGGATGAGGGGTTAGCGAGGAGCTATGAAACTGTGGGGCGGGCGTTTCGAGGCGCAGACAAACGAGTTGATGGAGCAGTTCAACGCCTCCATCGGCTTCGACTGGCGCATGTATGACGCGGACATTGACGGCTCGGTGGCCTACGCCAGGGCGCTGGCACGGGCGGGGCTGATTACGCCCAGCGAGGCAGAGACGCTCATCGATGGCCTGGAGAAGGTACGCCAGGAGTTCGCGGCGGGCGAGTTCGAGATTCGCCTGTCGGACGAGGATATTCACACCGCCGTCGAGCGGCGGCTATACGAGCTGGTAGGCCACGTGGCGGGCAAGCTCCATACCGGCCGCAGCCGCAACGATCAGGTGGCGACCGACATGCGACTGTACACGCGGGCCGCGCTGGAGCGGGTATTGGCGGCCATCGCGAATGTCCAGGCCGCCCTTTTGTCCCAGGCGGGGGCGCAGCTGGATGTGCTCATGCCGGGCTATACCCACGTGCAGCGCGCCCAGCCGGTGCTGTTCTCCCACTGGCTGATGAGTAGCTTCTGGGCGCTACAGCGCGACCGCGCGCGGTTGAGCGAGGCGTTGGCGCGGGTCAATGTGCTGCCCCTGGGGTCGGGTGCGCTGGCAGGCAACGCCCTGGGTGTTGACCGCGCTTTCCTGGCCGAGGAACTGGGCTTCGACACGGTCAGCCCCAACAGCATGGACGCTGTCGGCGACCGCGACTTCGTGGCCGAGACGCTATTCGCGGCGGCGATGGTCGGCATCCACCTGAGCCGCCTGGGCGAGGACCTGGTGATGTACAGCAGCGCGGAGTTTGGCTTCGTGACGCTGGACGAGGCGTATGCCACGGGGTCGAGCCTGATGCCCCAGAAGCGCAACCCCGATAGCATGGAGTTGGTGCGCGGCAAGGCGGGGCGGCTGGTGGGCAACCTGGTCAGCGTACTGACGTTACTGAAAGGCCTGCCATCTACCTACGACAAGGACTTGCAGGAGGACAAGGAGCCGCTGTTCGATAGCCTCGACACGCTGCACCTGGCGCTGCCGGTGGTGGCGGGGGTGATTCGCACCCTGCGCATCCACCCTGAGCGCATGGCGGCCGCGCTGGACGACGGGATGCTGGCGACGGATCTGGCCGACTACCTGGTGCGCCGGGGCGTCCCCTTCCGCGAGAGTCACGGTGTCGTGGGTCGCCTGGTACGGGCGGCGCAGGCGCGGGGGGTGGCCTTGCGTGACCTGCCGCTGGATGCTTACCGCGAGGCCGACGAGCGCTTCGGTCCTGACGTGTACGCCGTGTTCGATATGCGTCAGTCGGTGGCCCGCCGCGAGGGTATCGGCGGCACAGCCCCGGCGGCGGTCGCGCTGCAACTTCAGCAGGCGCAGGCCTTGCTCGACCAGGAGTAGGCTTGGACGCGACCTGGTGGGACAACTGGACGGCCCGGCTGCGTGACATGGTCCCTGACGCTATCGCCATCCTTGTCGCCGGCAGCCACGCTCGCGGCGAGGCGGGGCCGCACAGTGACGTGGACATCCGCGTGCTACGGCCAACAGGCGAGACCACCTACCATGCCCTGTTCGAGCGCACGCCAGACGACCGACTGCGCCACGTCTCGGTGGAGGTGACGTCGTTGGCAGAGTGGACCGCCGAGGGGGATGAGCCGGCCGATTGGGCGCTGAATCTGCCTACGGAGCAGATCGAGCAGGTGGTCTGGGCAACGCCGGAGGTGGCGGCGCAGCTGGGCAAAGCGCCCAGCAAGCGTCAGGCGGCGGGCGAGATGGAGTTGGAGGACTTCATCGAGTGGGCGAACAAGGCCAGGAATGCCCACGCCGCAGGTGACAGCCTGGGGCTGCGCTACGCCGCCCAAGGGCAGGCCCGCCTGGCGCCGCGGCTGCTGCTGCCCCTGAATCCGCCGGACCGCGCCCGCTCCGCCCGCGACGCGCTGCGCGTGGCTCTGGCGATGCCCGTCACCCCGCCGGGCTACCAGGCTGACATGCGGGTATGCCTGGGCCTGGTCGAGGCAGGGCAGAGCGACGCCGAGATAGCCGCCGCGTCGCGACGGCTGGCGCTGGGCTGCCTGGCCCTGCTGCGCGAGCGCGCCCCCGAAGCTGTACCTGAGCCGGATCTGCGCGCCGCACTGCGCGATGGCATTCTGACCAGGTATCTGGCGCAAGAGTGATGGGGGCAGCGTCGCCGCGCTGCGCATCACGGTGACCTGACAGCCGCCCCCTGCCTTCGCGGGCGACGCCGGAGTTGTAGCCTAGCTATGAATCCAATGTCGGTGGACATAGCCGAGCGGGTCGTGGTGGACCTGACGGGCGACGGCCTGCCGGGGCGGGTGACGCTGAGCCTGAAGCGCGACGCCACGACGCTCGCCGTCGATGTCGTACCCAGCTTCACCTTCGACCTGCGGGGGCGACTGGTGGGCGGCTTCGACGCCGGGCGCACCTACCGCCGCACGCTGGACCACCGGGTGATTGAGAAGCGCGGCCAGCGCATCGGCGGCGAGCGGATTCGCGAGCGGCGAACGCTGGCAAGCGACGAGGTGACGCGGCTGGTGGCGGTCGCCTACGGCTACGCCCGCCAGGCGCGCGAGGCGCTGGCCGCCGGACGCTCGCAGACGCTCGCCGCCAGTGTGCCCGACGGCGTGTGGCGGCCACGCGCTGAGGCCGCTCTGGCCGACATCGCCGCCTGGGACGAGGCCAGGCTTGAAGCTGATGCGCGAGCCTTCCAGTCAATTTACCAGCCCATTGGCATCCTGCCCCCGGACCAGTACCGTGCCCTGGCGCTGCAAGCGACACAAGGCTGCTCCTACAACCGCTGTACCTTCTGCTCCTTCTATCGTGGCCAGGGTTTCCGCATCAAGACACTGCCTGAGTTCGAGCGCCACGTGGAGGCGGTCAAGGCCTTTCACGGCCACGCCCTGCCCCTGTATCGCTCTATCTTCCTCAGCGAGGCCAACGCCCTGATTGCCCCCCAGCGGCTGCTGGTACCCATGCTGGACCTGGTCAACCGCGAACTGCCGGTCGCCCCGCCCGACCTCTCGCCCGGCAAGCGCGCCGCCTGGCTGCGGGCGCGACCGGCCGCCTTCGACGGCATCTACGCTTTCGTGAGCGCCCTCGATGCGCTGCGCAAGGGCGGCGACGAGGTCCGTGAGTTGCGGGCGCGCGGCCTGCGGCGGGTGTATATCGGCCTGGAGAGTGGCGATGAGGCCCTGCTGCGCTTCCTAAATAAGCCCAACACGGCGGCCCAGGCGCTGGATGGGGTGCGCGACCTCAAGGCGGGGGGCGTTGCGGTTGGGGTGGTGGTGATGTTGGGTGTGGGTGGGATGCGTTATGCCGCCGACCACGTGGTCCACACGGCAGACCTTCTCAACGGCATGGGTCTTGGCCCTGACGACATCCTCTACTTCTCCGAATACGTCGACACGCCCGGCTCAGAGTATGGGGCGCGCGCCGCCGAAGCGGGCGTCCAACCCCTGCGGCACGCCGAGATGCTGGCTCAGCGGGCGTCCCTCGAGGCGCGGCTTCACTTCCCCGGCCTACCTCCCAAGCGGGCGGTATACGACATCCGCGAGTTCGCGTACTAAGGACATCATTATGGCAACTATCTGGATCGAGCGTCCCATCCACCCCCAGGGCTTCGAGGTTCTGGCAGGCCACGCGATACGGTGTCCCGCGCCGGAGATTGGCGACCCGACGGCCGATCTGGGGGGTGTCCAGGCGATGATCATCACGGGCGTAACGCCCATCGATGCCGCCTTCATCGCCCGCGCCCCTGACCTGCTCGTGGTGGCCCGGCCCGGCATCGGCATTGATACCATCAACCTCGCCGACTGTACGGCGGCGGGGGTGTTGGTGGTGAACACGCCCGAAGCGCCCACAGAGTCGACGGCCGAGCACGCGGTCACGCTGCTGATGGCCGTGGCGCGCAAGCTCGTGCGCGCGGACCAGAGCCTGCGCGCGCTAGGCTGGCATGGCCGGGGCGATTGGCAGGGCATCGAGATGCGCGGCAAGACTCTGGCGCTGGTGGGGCTGGGGCGCATCGGCGGCCGTGTCGCCCACATCATGGGCCACGGCATGGGTATGCGGGTCATCGCCTGGGACCCTTACGTGGGGCCGGAACGCGGCGCCCAGCTGGGCGTCGACTTGAAGCCTACCCTGGACGAGGTGTTGGTCGAGGCTGACGCCGTCTCGCTGCATGCCCCGCTGACGGCAGAGACCCGCCGCCTCATCGGAGCGCGGGAGATGGCGCTGATGAAGCACGGCTCGATCCTGGTCAACTGCGCGCGGGGGCCGGTGGTTGATGAGGCCGCGTTGTACGACGCGCTCAAGAGCGGCCATCTGTGGGGCGCAGGTATCGACGTGTTCGAAGTGGAGCCGACGCCCAGGGACAACCCACTCCTGAGCCTGGAGAATGTGATTGTCACGCCTCACATTGCCTCGTTCACCGAGGACGGCATGTATGGCATGGGCGTCGGCGCGGCCGAGGGGGCGCTGGCGGTGCTGGAAGGCCACCAGCCGCGCTGGTTGTGCAATCCGACGGCGTGGCCGGGGCGAGGGGCGTCGCTATAGGGTAGAGATGCGGAGGCGACATGCGCACGAACCGAGTTCGAGAGATTCTGGGTCAGGGCGGGACGGCCCTGGGCACGATGATCACCGAGGTCCGCAATCCTTCCATCGCCAAGATGCTGGCTGATGCGGGCTTCGACTTCGTGTTTATTGACATGGAGCACGGCTCCTTTGGCATGGAGACCGTGGCCGACATGATGATGGTGGCGCGGCTGTCAGGGCTGACGCCCCTGGTGCGCGTGCCGGATGGTGAGTATCACCTCATCGCGCGCGTGATGGACGCGGGCGCGCAAGGTGTCATGGTCCCACGTGTCGAGACGCGGGCGCAGGTGGAGCAGGTTGTGGCGTCGATGAAGTATCCCCCGGTCGGTGTGCGCGGCCTGTCGGCGAGTCGCGGCCATAACGACTTTCAGTCGGCCCCCATGCGACCTTTCACGGAACACCTCAACCGCGAGAATCTGGTCATCTGCCAGATTGAGCGCGTGGCGGCGGTGGAGGATATCGACGGCCTGCTGTCCGTGCCCGGCGTGGATGTTGCCCTGATCGGGCCGAATGACCTCGCCATGTCCCTGGGCGTGAGCAGCACTGAAGACCCGGCGGTGACGGCGGCTATCGAGAAGGTGATGGCGTCGGCAGCGGCGCATGGCCTGACGTCGGCGATTCACATCCGCGACATGGCTCAGTTGAAGCGCTGGATGGCGCGAGGCATGCGCCTGATCACCTGCTCGACGGAGATTGACTTCATGCTGGGTGCGGCGAAGGCGGCGGTGAAGGAGTTGAGGGAAGCGGCTGGCGGCTGACCACGGACCACCGACCACCGACCACCGAGAGAGGTGGCGGGCTGTCGGTAGTAAGCCAGGGCAAGCCCCGCTACCCCTCTCCGAACATGGCAATGGCCTCGCCCGCGCCGTCGGCTTTGGCGCGCTGGTAGACGACGGCGGCGGCGGCGATGTCCTCGATGGCGAGACCAAGCGACTTGAACAACGTGATCTCGCTTGCGCTGCCTCGCCCCGGCACGTAGCCCACCACCACATCGCCTAGCTCGTGGACCTGGCCCCAGGTCAGGTGGCCGCGCTCGATGAGCGGCAGGAAGTCCCCCGCCTCGAGCCTGGCCTGCTCAACGGAGTCGGCCACGATGCGGTTGGCCTGGCGCACGGCGGCCTCGTCCAACTCGCGGCGAAGCAGGGCGTTGGAGCCGGCGGCGTTGATGTGGACGCCCGGCGCCAGCCACTCGCCGCGCACTACCGGCTCGGCCGACGAGGTGATCGTGACCAGGATATCGGCGCCCTCGGCGGCCTGCTGGGGCGCGTCGACGCTGACGACCTCGACGCCCAGCGCCGCGCTCATCTCGCGGGCGAAGGTCGCGCGGCGGGCGGGGTCGCGGCCGTAAGCCTGGACACGCCGAAGGTCGCGGACGGCGGCGATGGCGGCCAACTGGCTGCGCGCCTGCCAGCCTGTGCCGTAGATGCCAACGATCCGCGCGTCGGGGCGAGCCATGTATTTGGTCGCGACGCCACTGGCTGCGCCGGTGCGCCGCTGGCCGAGGGCGTCGGCTTCCATGATGGCTAACAATTCGCCGGTCGCCGCGCTGAACAGCAACACCACGAAGCGCGCCTGGCCGCGAATCGTGGTGTACGCCTTGAGGCCCAGGTAGCCCAGGGCGGGGTCGGCGGCGGCCATGAGGTGCATCACGCCGCCGTGGATGCGGGTACGGGCGCGGGGGATATTTTGCGCCCGCCCGTCGCCCAGGTGGCGAAACGCGCTTTCGACGGCGGCGACAGCGTCGGGCATGGGCAGGTAGCGTTCGATGTCGGCTTCGCGGAGCAGCAGGGGCATGGGTGGGCCTCCACAAATGCATGAGCGTCGCCCTGTGAGAGCGCCGACGCCCTTCAGTTCCCGTTGGCTTTGCGCAGGGTGTTGGCGCGCTCAGGACGGCAGATCGAGCGGCAGTTGCGTCGCGATCTCCGCCGCCGCGACGGTCTCGCCGACATCAATCAGGTGGCGGACATCCCAGCCGCGGTCGCGCAGGGCGGAGGCGATGTAGCGGCGGTGGCAGCGAGCAGGGTCGCGCTCGGCGCACATGAAGGCGGTGGGCCGCTCGCGGGCCAGGTCTTCGAGCCGCGCCAGGCCGGTCGCAAACTGGGGTGTGCCCATCCAGCGGGCGTAGCCGCCCGTGCGCAGACCGCCGAGGGTGTCGCCCATCCAGATGTACTCGATACCCGCCGCGGGCAGCCATTGGGCCAGCGCCTCGCGGCGGAAGTGCTCGAAATGGCTGCGCGGCATGGAGCGCACGTCCACCAGCCGCTCGACGCCGGAGGCGCGCAGCACGGCCAGGAATGCGTCGGCATCGCGGTTGCTATGCCCGATGGTGAAGATGCGATCTGGCTGCGTCATTCGCCCCGCTAGCATCAGTTGGGCAGCGTAGGAGTCCACATCAGACACAGGCTAAGAACATGGGACACGGACCAACACAGACAAGACGGATAGAAGGCCGAGCTGATCCGTGTGGTCCGCGCTCGTCCGCATCCAATGATGGCGCCATCAAGAACGAGGACGGCCACGGAGCCGCCCCTATGAGACTGTCGTGGGGACGGCGGCGCTCGCGCCGGTCGCGATAGCCTGCCGTGGCCCGACGACTTCGACGGCCAGGGCGACGGCCTCGCCACCGCCGAGGCACGCCGCTGCCAGGCCCGCGCCGCCGCCGCGCGCGAGCAGGGCGTAGACCAGGCTGACCAGGATGCGGGCGCCACTGGCCCCGATGGGATGGCCCAGGGCAATCGCGCCGCCGTGGACGTTGACACGCTCCCAGTCCCAGCCCAGTTCCTGCCCATTGGCGAGAATCTGCGCGGCGAAGGCTTCATTGACCTCGATGCGGTCAAAGTCCTCCAGGCGCATGCCTGTCCGCTGCAACAGCCGACGGATGGCGACGGGGGGCGCGGCGAAGACCCACCTGGGTTCCAGCGCGCCCATGCTGACGGCGATGACGCGGGCCAGCGGCGTCAACCCTTCGTGTTCGGCTACATCCTCGCCCACGAGAGCCAGGGCCGCTGCGCCGTCGGTCAGGCCAGGCGCATTACCCGCCGTCACCGTTCCGTGGGGGTCGAAGGCGGGCTTGAGGCGGGCCAGGGCCTCGGCGCTGGTGTCGCGGCGCGGGCCTTCGTCGGCGCGAATGATAGTCACGCCGCCCCTGGCTGGAACCTCGACCGGCGCGATCTCGGCGTCGAAGTGGCCGGCGTCCTGGGCGGCGACCGCCTTCTGGTGGCTCGACAGGGCGAAGGCGTCCTGCGCCTCGCGCGTGATGCCATACTCGCGGGCGATTAGCTCGGCGGCGCTGCCCATGTGCCAGTTCTCGTGGGCACACCATAAGCCGTCGTGGACGACGGCATCGACCAGTTCCGCATTGCCCAGGCGATAGCCCTGGCGAGCGCGGGGCAGCAGGTAGGGTGCGGCGCTCATGTTCTCCATGCCGCCCGCGACGATGACATGTGCGTCGCCGGCGCGGATGGCCTGCGCGCCGAGCATGACGGACTTGAGGCCGGAGCCGCACACCTTGTTGATCGTCGTGGCGCTCACGGAGGGGGGCAGGCCGGCCGCCAGGGTGGCCTGGCGGGCGGGAGCCTGCCCTGCGCCGGCCTGGACCACCTGGCCCATGAGGACTTCGTCGATGGAGGCGGGGGCGAGGCCCGCGCGCTCGACGGCGGCGCGAATCGCCACCCCTCCCAGGGCGGTGGCGGGCAGGCCGGACAGGCCGCCCATGAAGCGGCCAATCGGGGTTCGCGCGGCCCCGACAATCACAACATCACGCGGCTGGCTCACGGTCGTCACTCCTTATCTCGACCGGTGTGGGCGAGGGACATTCGCTCACATCAGCGTCACGGTTCCGGTCGCTGCGTCGCGGGGATAACCCAGATTGGCCAGGCAGCGGGCCACCCGCTCGCGGGTGTCGTCCAGAAGTTCGGGGATGGTGCGGGTCTGGCCGACGACGGTCATGAAGTTAGTATCACCGGGCCAGCGGGGCACGATGTGGATGTGGATGTGGTCGTCCACGCCCGCGCCGCCCACCTTGCCAATGTTGATGCCGACGTTGAAGCCCTGGGGCGACAGGGAGCCACGCAAGGCCGCCTCGGCCAGGCTGGTGAGGCGCATCAGTTCGGCCAGCTCGGTGTCACCCAGCTCGGTCAGGCTGCCGACGTGGGCGTAGGGCACGATCATCAAGTGGCCGTTGCTGTAGGGGTAAATGTTGAGGATAATCATGGCTGTCTGGCCGCGCGCCACGACCTGATTCTCGCGGTCGGCCTCAGGTGTCGTGGCTTTGGTGCAGAAGACGCAACCGCCGGTTTTCTTGTTGCTCAAGATGTAGTCCATACGCCAGGGTGTCCACAGACGCTGCATCGGTCGTCCTTCAGGCGAGAGATGGCTATCATTATAGCACGAGACTTCACGAGACGGAGACACCTATGCCCTACGACATTCTGACGGCCGAGGCCGTGACCGCCCACCTGACGACGCAGCGGCTCGGCCGGCCCACCTGCGTGTTCGAGACGATTCCCTCCACCAACACCTGGCTGATGGAGCGGGCCCAGGCCGGCGCGCCGGAGGGCGCGCTGGCCGTGGCCGACGTGCAGACGGCAGGCAAGGGCCGCATGGGCCGCGCCTGGCAGTCGCCGCCGGGGGCGGGGCTGCTCTTCTCGCTGCTGTTGCGCCCCCCCTCGCCACAGCTGGCAGGGGCGGCGATGATGGCGGTGGCGGCGGGAGTAGCGGCGGGGGTGCGCCAGGCAACCGGCGCGGTCGCCCGGCTCAAATGGCCCAACGATGTGCTGCTCGACGGACGCAAGCTGGCGGGCCTACTGGCTGAGTCTAGCACGAACCCGGCCACGGGCGAGACGGCGGTGGTCATCGGCGTGGGGCTGAACGCCAACCTGCGCGCCGAGGACTTCCCGCCGCCGCCGCCGCGCGGCACGTCGGCGACGAGCCTGCTGGCAACGCTGGGGCAGCCGGTGGACCGGGTGGCGCTACTGGGGGCTATCCTGCCGGAGGTCGAGGCGCGCTACGACGCTCTGCTGGCGGGGCGGCCGCCCCTGGCCGAGTGGAAGGCGCTGCTGGATACGCTGGGCCAGCCGGTGACGGTGGTGGGCGCGGGCGAGCCTGTTGTGGGCGTGGCCGAGGACGTGGCCGCCGACGGCAGCCTGTTGGTGCGCCGCGCCGATGGCGTGGTGGTAAAGGTCGCGGCGGGGGACGTGAGTCTGCGCGCGCCCGCCGAGGGTGAGGAATGAGGCTGCCGCCGGGCCTGATTGACGGGGTGCTGCTGGAACGGGAGAACCGATTTCGGGCGCGGGTGCGGACGGCGGCGGGCGAGGCGCTGGCCTTCGTGCCCAACCCCGGCCGCACTCTGGAGTTACTCTACCCAGGCGCGCGGGTGCTGCTCGCCCCGGTCGCGGCGGGCGGTCAGCGGCGTACCGCCCACGACCTGATGCTGGCCTACACGGCTAAAGGGCGGCTGGTCTCGGTGGATACGCGCCTCGCCAGTCCTCTGTTCGCTGAGGCCGTCGCAGCGGGACGCCTCGCGCCCTTCGTCGGCTACCGGGTCACGCGCCCGGAGGTGGTCTTCGGCGCGAGCCGCCTCGATTTTCGGTTGGACGCCGAGGATGGTCGGCCGCTGTTGGTGGAGGTCAAATCGTCGACGCTGGTAGAGGACGGCGTGGCGCGCTGGCCGGACGCGCCCTCGCTGCGCGGTCAGCGGCATATCCGCGAGTTGGCGGGGGCTGTCGGCCAGGGTTATCGGGCGGCGGTGGTGTGGCTGGTCCAGCGACCCGACGCGACGGTTATGATGCCCCACCGGGCCATCGACCCGGCCTTTGCCGAGGCGCTGGCCGAAGTCGTCGCCGCCGGTGTGGAAGCCTACGCCTTCCGCTGCGACGTGACGCGGGAGCGGGTGGAGGTGGTGGGGGAGGTACCAGTCCAGGTCGATGATCAGCATCTAGGCAACGGCCCCGACTGATAGGGAACGAGGAGATGCAGTCCGACGGGGCCAGGAGCGAGAAGCCCCTATTTGGAGTTGCATACACGAGGCGTCGGTTGTAGACTCCGCGACAGTACTACCGACTAGCAGTGACACTGGTCGGTCAAGCGGAGCAAGGCAATGACAACTCCACATCGATTCGGCGGCCAGTGGACAGATGACAAGCTTGCCATACTCGCCAAATACTTGAAAGCATACCGCACCATTTTCTCCAAAAACCAGTACGCCAGGCGGTACACCACCCTTTTCATCGATGCCTTTGCTGGAACAGGCTATCGAGCAGCACCCCAGGACCCTCAAACACCACGACTACCGCTGAGGCTCGAAGATGTGCCCGTGTATGACCCGGAGGTCACGCAGTTGTTGTCTTTCTCGACCCGTATGGGATGGAGGTAGACTGGGCGACCATTGAGGCAATTGCCACGACTCACGCGATAGACCTGTGGACCTTGTTCCCACTGGGGCAGGCCGTCAATCGAGTATTGACGCGAAGCGGTCCGCCCGAAGGCGGATGGGCCGACAGATTGACGAGGTTCTTCGGAACGACCGAATGGAAAGATGCGTTCTACCGACCTTCGCCTCAGATGTCCCTGTTCTCGGAAGCATCAGCGCTAGCGAAAGAGGCTGACTTCGAGCACATTGGCGACTTCTTTGTGAAGAGGCTGCAAACGGTATTCGTCCAGGTCGCAGAGCAGCCCTTGTACCTTCGCAACTCCAAGAATGTGCCCATGTTCTGTAACCGGAAGAGGGCACCATGAGCATTCAATCCAGCATAGAATGGACAGATGCTACCTGGAACCCTGTGACAGGTTGCACTGAGGTATCACCCGGCTGTGACCACTGCTACGCCCGCACCTTCGCGGAGCGATGGCGGGGCATTCCTGGGCATCCATACGAGCAAGGGTTCGACCTGCGGCTTTGGCCTGAGCGCCTGGAGATGCCGCTCCAATGGATGAGGGTCTCCGTCGAGACCCTCAATTACGCCTGGCGCGTTGATCAGCTTCGTAAGGTGCCTGCCGCTATCCGGTTCCTCAGCGCCGAACCGTTGCTAGGCTCACTTAACGAGCTTAGTCTTGACGATATTCATTCGTGCCATCGCCCCAGGATCGCTTTCCCTTGCTTGAGGGACTGACTGAGAACTGTGCTTGAGCGTGTTAGCCGAGATACGACGAGCCTCGACGTTCTTGTCGAGGCTCATTTATGTTCGCCGCTCACTTCAACACCCTCAACTATCCTTTGGCTTGCGCCCTCTGACGCGCCGTACGCGGCGGGTGCGCTGCACGTCGGCGTCGGAGGACACGAAGCTGATGCTGCCGTCAACTTCGAGGACGGCCATGCTCACGTCGGACAGGTGGGCGATGCCGTGCTCGCGCATGGCGGCCAGGATCTCGTCGGGCAGGATGCCCTCGCGGCTGAGGTTGTCCTGGAAAAGCTCGCCGTTGCTGACGAGCAGGACGGGGTGGCCGATCATGATGCTGGCGACGCCCTCGGAGGAGAGTACCAGGCGGCTGACGAGCCAGTTGATGAGGAGCAGGGTGCCTGCTGCGACGAGGCCGGCCGTCAGGCTGGTGTCGGGACCGACCATGGCGTTCTGCACGGCATTGGAGATGAGGAGGATGACGACCAGGTCGTAGGGGGTGATCTGGCTGAGTTGCCGCTTGCCGAAGATGCGCAGCCCGACCAGGACAACGCCATAGACGATCAGGGTGCGCAGGGCGACCTCGGCCAGCGACACGGGGTTCAGCTCGACGAATTGGGTAAGGAAGGTGTCCATGGGGCCTGCCGTAGAAAGACCCTAAAGGTCGCGGAGACCTTTAGGGTCTTTGACGGGAAACGCAGCGCGCTATACCTTGCGCGAGATGGACTTGGCCTGGGTGAACAGGAGCAGGTAGTCGGGACCGCCCGCTTTGCTGTCGGTGCCGCTCATGTTGAAGCCGCCGAAGGGATGCACGCCGACCATCGCGCCGGTGCACTTGCGGTTGAAGTAGAGGTTGCCGACGTGGTAGCGCTGGTAGGCTTCCTGCAAGTGGCTTTCGTCCTGGCTGTAGACGGCGCCGGTCAGGCCGTAGATGGTTCCGTTGGCAATGCGGAGCAGGTCTTCCCAATCCTGGCCCTTGATGACGGCCAGCACCGGTCCGAAGATCTCCTCCTGGGCGATGCGGGCATCGGGGGCGACGTCGGCGAAGATGGTCGGCTCGATGAAGTAGCCGGGTCCCCATGACTCGCCGCCGTGAACAAGCTTGCCTTCTGTCTTGCCGATGGCGATGTACTCGCGAATCTTGTCGAAGGCCTTGTTGTCGACGACCGGCCCCATGTAGGTGCTGGGGTCGGTGGGGTCGCCGACGGTGATTTTGTCGGCTTCGGTCAGAATCTTGGGTAGAATCTGGTCGGAGACGCGCTCGGGGAAGATGGCGCGCGAGCCGGACGCGCAT